>CAZNCO010000115.1:0-10254 GCA_964571345.1 uncultured Ohtaekwangia sp. | reverse complement strand
CCCGGTAAGGTCAGGCCTAACTCAGGCCCGATGATGTGAACAATTCCCTGGAATGGATGGCCGAGGTCATACAACTCAACACCGAACTCAGCACAATTTTTTCTCAACGTTTCTACCTGATGACGGCTCAATGCTTCCTTGATAGGAAGATGTTGATCTTTCGTAGGCACGTTGTGATCGGCAGTAGCCGTAGTACGTGACGTGTTGAATACTTTGATGCCGCGCTTGCGCAAGCCATCAAATGCTTGTGGGCTGGTAACTTCGTGAATGAAATGGCGATCGATAAAAACTGCATCGGGATAACCCTCTTGACGTTTCACCACGTGTGCATCCCAGATCTTTTCGAAAATTGTTTTTGGTTTTGAACTCACAACAACTGTTAGTTTGTTAAGGCCTCTTTAAAGCGAAATCGCCCTGCCAGCGTTTGCAACACTAGCAGGGCGTTTTCAAATTTTTGTTATTCGCGAAGGTGCAAAATTTTTAGTCTCGCATGTCAGTGATGAAAGAAAAAATTTTTATTCGCTGACAAGTGTTAGTTTGAATTTTTTCATCAGCGAATGTAATAGGTGAAACCAAGAGTTATACCACTGATTGAAAATCCACTATCATCCCAGACATTCTCGTTTGTAAAATTGTAAGAATGACTATAATAGAGATTTCCGATTGCCCCTTGAAAGCCCCAATGAGTTGATGCTAAAAAAATAAACATTGGAGATATAGATAAACCCCAACTGTAGCTTTTGGTTTCCGTTGTGGCATTTGTAAAATAATTTATGTTAGTACTGTTTGATCTTGAGTAGCCAAGACTTCCATTCAGTGCAAAGAAAAATTTTTCTGACAATGGAAAAAATCTTCTTGCAAAAAGGTTGGACGAAAATCCCCCTGTTTTACTTTCGCCACCAGTGTTTGGTTGTGAGCCTTTATTCTGTTGGTAATTACCTGAATATCCAATCGAAATTCCTACCGCCAAATTTTCTCTAAGAAAATATCCAAATGATGGACCGACAGAATATGTTTGATATAGAGAACCGCCATTTCCATTTCCATAAGTGTAGTTCTGATTATCAAAACCAATGTTTCCTGAAATGAATTTATTCCCCTTAGCAAACTGCGCCCAACTACAGACCGGAACGAGAAGAAGCAAAAATATTTTTTTCATGTTTTTGATTTTTTGATTGAAAAAGGTCGTGAATCAACTTTCCAAAAACAAACTCACCTAAAAGCAGAAAATCATCCGGGTAAGCAGATGATTTTCTTTTCAAACAATTGTTGTTTACTTACTCAGAGCAAAGTTGCATCAGAAGTAATTGGAATAGAAAGCGCTTTGGAAATAATACAACCCTTTTCTGCACCTTTTGTGAATTCTTCGAATTGTTGTGCGGTAAGATTTGGAACTTTTCCTTTTATGGAGAGATGCACGCCTTTAATGTCGAGACCTTCAAGCGTAACTACTGCCTCTGTGTCAAGTGAAGTGGCAATGAATCCCGCTTGTGCGAGGCCAGCTCCCACAGCCATGGTGTAACATCCCGCATGAGCGGCTGCCAAAAGTTCTTCTGGGTTAGTGCCAGCTCCATCTTCGAAGCGGGTCTTAAAAGAGTATTGTGTTTTGTTAAGTATAGTGCTTTGTGTGGAGACAGTTCCCTTTCCGGTTTTTAAATCTCCTTCCCAATGGGCAGATGCTGTACGTTTCATACAATGTTGGTTTTAGTTTTGTTGAAGATAAAACAAAAAATATATTTTAAGGTTCTCGATTTGATGAGAGACATTTTATGCAGATAAATTTGTCTGGAGCTGGTAAATCCGCTGATTATCTAAAATTATATCCTTTTACTTTGATAATTTGCCGATTAAATTAAGCCATCGAGCGTTGAAAACAGTTGGTAAAGCAGTAATATTTTTTTCTTTGATTGGGCTGATTACTCAGCCGCTTCGGGCTCAACGTTTTAAGCTTTGGTCTGACACATCTAAGAATGTGCGTAGGATTGGCTTGCCGGTTGCCGTTTATACTCCAGAAACTCATTTTGGCGTTGGCGCTTTGGGTGTTATGCTTTGGAAGAGCCATCACCCCGAGATAAAAACCCGTACATCCAATGCTGAGCTGCTGTTTCTGTATACAACGCGCCATCAGATCATTTTTATTCCGCGCTATACCATTTTCACACGCGGAGAAAAATTTATGTTTGAAGGCTTTGGAGAAGAACTGATCGACTTTCGTGATAATTATTATGGAGTGGGTGATAACACGCCATCGTCCAACCGCGAAATAATTTCTTACAATGTATTAGGGTGGGAGAATCGCGTAGGCCACAGGATTTTAAAGGAAAGACACTTGTTTGCAGGTTTGGAAACCCGGGTCATCCGCTTCTATGACGTTAAGACGGAGCCAGGAAGTCTTTTGGATGCACAAAAAACTTCTGGCTACCAAGGTTCTACTTCAATCGGATTTGGCCCCTCGATGACGTGGGATGAGCGGGACAATGTTGTCAATCCCTCGAAAGGATTTTATTGGGACATGCGCTATTCGTTTTATTCCAAAGACCTTGGAAGCACGAATGAGTATCATCGTGTGATCATTGACTTTAGAAAGTATTTTTTACTTAACACGGCAAAACATCGAATATTTGCTTTTCAGGTCTTCAACAGTTTTGTAAAAGGAGATGCACCCTTTAAAGAACTGGCCGAACTAGGTGGCCCGCGTGTGTTGCGTGGGTACTATCGCGGTCGTTTTCGAGATAATTATTTGTCTGCTCTTCAGGCTGAGTATCGAATGCCATTGTACAAACGGCTTGGCATGGTTGCTTTCGCTGGTGTTGCTAAAGTGTATAATCCATCCAGTGTGAACCTCGAGGGACTTCATACATCATGGGGCGCAGGACTGCGCTATACTATCAATAAAAAAGAACGCCTCAATATTCGACTCGATTGGGGACACGGTGATCCGGACAGGCCCGGATACTTTTATCTTGGATTTGCCGAGAGCTTTTAAAAAAAATTCATTATTTCTTTTTTCGATGCCCCAGGTGCGGGTTTCTGAAACTTGGAATGGCAAGCATATAGTATTGTATGCCAAAACCAATGTTCATATCAAATCCATTGTAAGGAGAATAATAAGCGCCAACACTTGGGCCAATTCCCCAGTTGTTTGGATTGATCAGTTTCTTCTTACGAGGTTCGTTGGTATTTACTTTTACGATAGAAGAACGAGAATCTTTCAACGTATCAGAAAAAATATAATGACGAATTCTAACCGTGTCATGTTTGAAAACCTGCTGATAGATAACCGTGTCTTTGTAAATAATTCTCTTCACTACCGAATCACGATAGCTAATTTTCTGTTGAGCTGCGCTTGTGACACAACACAGTAAGATCAATATAGAAGGAGCAAAAAGCCTTTTCATGATCTGGCTGGTTAAATTTCAACAGCCCTTCCGTTTTCCCAAATCAATCCAAATCGCTGACCGTACTTTTTAACCCATTCCTTATCGGTTGCAAAGTCAAAGAGTTCAATCAAGCCTTTTGCTTCCAGCATTTTGAGTTGCTCATCTGTAAGACCCTTCACGCTTATGTGGCCTGTTTCTGCAAACTGGAATTGAATAGCTGAAAAACTATTTTCTTTCTCCAACCAAAGCTTAATCTGCTGAAGTCGTTTTGAAATCAAGTTTGTCAGTTCGATGGCCTCATCAAGTGTCTTTCGGATGTCTTTAATCTGACCATCGTTATTGAAGTCATCGTTTCGCAAAATGCGTACAGGGTTAAGATGAATTTCTCCTGCATAGCGGTTGGTCATGCGCTTACTGATTATTAGTTTTTGCCAAACAGACTTCCTAAAAAGCTTTTCTTTTTTGATTTCTTCTCATGAATGATATCCAATGCTGTGCGAAGGCGCACCAGCGAGGCAGGATCTTTCGTGATAAACTGTTCTGCTCCCAATTTTAATGCTTCGGATTTTATTTTTTCATCCGTGGAGGTGGTGTAGTAGATCACGGGTGTAGATGAATGACTCTTTCGCAGTTTCTTCAGATAATCCAGGCCGGTTTTACCCTCACTGTCGCCAAAAAAATGATCGAGTACAATTGCGAAAGGCTTCTCTTTCAGATGTGCAAAAAGATTATCAGGATTTTCAAAAGTTCGCACCGTGTAATTTCCAAGGGATTGCTCGAAATGCAATTGAAGCATTTTTTGCTGTACAGGATTATCTTCTACGATAAAAACAAGATTTTTCATTTGTCAACTGCAGGTTAGTTCAAGAGAATTTAAAATTAGGATTTAAAACAGAGCAAGCAAATCCACATCCGCAAATCTCTCGAAAAAGTTAAGGCTTATCACGACCAATGAATCGTTGCTTGCCTGAAAGAAACAGGATGGCACGTTTCACATTTTTTTCTATTGACTGCTCCGTTTTGAGAAGACTTATATAACGGGTAATCTCTTTTCTTAGGGAATGAGAGAGTGCATCAAATATTTTTTTGGCGGATTTATTTTTGGTAAGGGCCTCTTTCAATTTCGGATGCAGGATGAGCACACGTTCTTCAGCATCGAATTCTAAAACTACTTCCCCGAAGTCGCCTACATCAATACCAGCAGCTTTTCGCATGGGGGTATTTAAATACAGCCTCCACTTCCCGGCATACTTCACCAGGTTTTGGATGAACGGATGACCGTTTAATGTTCCTTTCACCTGAATAGGACCTTTGTCACGGCCTGCCTCCCTGAGCAAATTTTTCAAAACTTCTTTGGGAGGAAGCATGTAGGGGTTTATTCCGATGATAGAAATTTTAGCCCTGAATGTATACATCTAAGAAGCGATTACCACCACGGCAGCGGCAACTGAATTTCCTTGGCTGACTCCACCACCAGGTCAGGCTTAAAGGCAAAACGTCTTAGGTCTTCACGCTTGGTAACGCCACTTAAAACAAGGATTGTTTTGTAGCCCATCTGCACGCCACCGCGAATGTCAGTATCCATGGTGTCGCCAATGATTGTTGTCTCGGCTGTCTCAAGCCCTAATGCTTTTCGTGCTGACCGCATCATCACGGGGCTTGGTTTACCTACTACAAAAGCCTTTATGCCCGTGGCTTCTTCTATCATGGCACTGGTGGCGGCAATGCCCAGATTGTCCCACCCTTTTTTCTTAGGCGATGGGTCGCGATTGGTGATCACAAATTTCGCCCCTGCCAAAATCATGTCCACGGCTTTCTGCACCATCTCCAACGTAAAGTTTCTTCCTTCTCCCAACACAACAAAATCCGGATCGGAATTAACCAACGAGATTCCATTTTCATGAAGTGAGGAGAGCAGTCCACCTTCGCCCAGCACGTAGGCGGTTCCGTTGGGAATTTGGCTTGCTAAAAATTTGCCTGTCGCCATAGCGCTGGTATATACGTGCTCTTCTTTTACTTTGATACCCATCTTATCAAGCTTTCGCACCGCGTCAAGCCTTGTGCGCTGGCTGTTGTTGGTCATAAACCGAAACGGAATACCTTCGGTCAGTAATCGGTTAATAAAAATATCTGCGCCTGGTATCAGTGTGTCTCCTCCATAAATCACACCGTCCATATCGATCAATAAGCCGTGAGCCATTTAAACTTTATTTTATGTTCGAAGTTAAAAAAGAAAAACCATAACGACTTTATCGAAATCAAGATGAGCTGCCATTTGTTAATCAATCGTTTGTTCTTATTTGTAAAATCACTTAGCTTAAGCCTTTCTTGATGATATGAAGCGACTGAGTTGGCTTTTTATATTTGTAGTGCTGATATATAATTTCTCCCTTGCGCAGTCAGACAGTCTTCTTCTGGCATTGAAAAAGACGATTGAGACAAAGGATGTTTTCGTGAAAGAAAAAGCAGCACGCATTGAAAAGCTGTCGCAAAAGTTAGCATCCACGCCAATCAATCAATTGAAAGAGGCTTTTGATCTAACCAATCGTCTTTATTTTGAATACAAAGTTTTTGTTTTCGACTCGGCCATACATTATGCCGAGCAACTTTCCTCGCTGGCCAGCAGAATGAAGGATGTGCGCAAAAAGGAGTATGCGAAATTGAAGATTGCTTATACGCTCAACTCCGCAGGCTTATTCAAGGAGACTTTTGATTCACTGCGATTAGTAGATACCAAGCTGCTGGACGACAGTTCACGCCTGGAATATCTTAACCTGATGGCTCGTTCTAATTATGACCTGGGTGAATTTGATGGCAATCATTTCTTTTTTGGGAAATACCTTCACATCGCTAATCAATACCTCGACTCTGGATTATTGCTCAGCAAAAAAGGCTCTTATGAATACCTTGATATCAGCAATTACAAAAACTTACTGAATAAACACATCGAAGAAGGTCTTGCTGACTTGAATGTTTTATTAAACTTCCAAAATCTCACGAATCATCAGCGTGCCATATGCAATCATCACCTGGCAGTACTTTATCTTAAAAGTGGTGACACCCTCCAGGCACGCAATGCTTTTATGATTTCCTCTATTTACGACATAAAGGCATCGGTAAAAGAGACCGCATCCATGATTGAGCTGGCCCACCTTTTCTACTTAAGTGGCGATGTTGAAAATGCTTATCTCTTTATCCGACAAGCAATGGACGATGCACAGTATTATGGTGCGCGCCAACGTAAGGCCAGAATTGGTACGCTTCTTCCCATCATTGCCGCTGAGCGCATACGTAAATCCGAAGTTCAAAAAAGAGCGTGGCTAATGTATTCAGTTATGTTGACAGTGGTGGCTGCGTCCATTTTGGTTTTTGTTTTTGTCACGTTGCGACAATACCGTAAGCTGAAGGAGGCAGACCAAAAGATCACAGAGGCAAACAAACAGCTTCAAGAAATCAACAACAAACTGCGCGAGGCCGACAAGATTAAAGAAGAGTATGTTGGGTATTACTTTAATATCAATTCTGATTTTCTCGATAAAATAGAGTCAGTAAAGAAGAGTATCGATCAAAAACTTACCGCCCGAAAATTTGATGACCTGCGCGTGGTAGTAGATGGCCTTGACCTGAAACGCGAACGTGAGGAACTTTACCGTGGGTTTGATAGCACGTTTATTAAGCTGTTCCCGGATTTTGTATCCACTTTCAATACCTTTTTTACCGAAGAAAACCGGATTACACTTAAAGACAACCAGGTGTTGAACACGGAGCTGCGAATCTTCGCTCTTATCCGCCTGGGGATTCAGGATACAGAGAAAATTGCGAAGATTCTCGGGTATTCGGTCAATACCATTTATGCATACAAAACCAAGGTGAAGAGCAAATCCTTGCTGCCCAATGATGAGTTTGAGGTGAGAATTAAAGAGATAAAGACAGTTTAAGCCCCACGAGCTCTTATAATTCATTAATATTTTCTGAAAAATTTCATGAATGAAAATTCAGATATTCAATTACTTAGAGGAAAGGTCGTCAATATTTATCTATATTTTGAATGGATAAATTGACTATGGGTTGGTATAAGCGGTGATTTGATTCATGATAAATCTCAAACCAACCAAACAAAGGAAAACAGTGGTGATGCCTCCTCCTGCTCTAAGAGATCTGGAGTTTATTGGTAACCAGGAGAATCATTCAATTGTACTTGGCGACTATGGGGATGCCAAGATTACGGCCAAAGGAGTATTTAACCTTTCGGGGATCGTGCTTTGCCGCAAAAATACCTTGGAAATTTATCTGGATGGAACGGGCTCCGTTTCATTAAAAGGTCATTGCAAGACGCTGATCATTCACAACATAAGCGGAGAATGTACCCTTGATGTTACAGACCTGGCGTGCCGCAAATTTCAATGCCATTCGGCAACGGGAAAATCAACTATCCTGCTCGGACGCACCAGGGTGATTGAACAACTCGTTATCGGGAACAATGCCTACCTGCGCTATCCGGGCCGCGCAGTGTTAAGCAATTATTCCATCAGCGATAATGCACGAATCGAGCAAACAGTAGAAGCTGCTTGATCGAGCATTAGGAAATTTCGCAGCTAGTTTGATATGTGTGTTCGAACCCTCAAAAGGTCTTTTAAAGGAAATTATTTTTTAAGGTAAATGGTCTTTCCTTCTTTCGCGGATTTTCTGGCAGCATCCAGAATTTCAACCACAATCATGTTGGTGCGAAGGGAGGAGAGATCATCTTCTGATTTTAGTTCACCACGAACTACAGCTGCCAGATAACCAAACGGATCGCTCTGCGGAAAAACAGTTGGGTCGGCAGCAAATGAAATTTCCTTTTCACTTTCACTTTTGCGAAAACGCATATTCAATGCATCGATAGTAATCACGTATCCACTTTGTCCGTAGACTTCCATATCTTTTCTTCCCACTGGCCAGTTCCACGATGCCTGAACAATTCCCTGCATGTGTGGATACGTGACAATGATTGTTGCTTCATCATCTACTTTTGGATACAGCTCCGGCTTCATTTGCTGTGTAATAGCTGTAACGGAGATGGGTCGCTCGCCTTTCATTAGCCAGGTAATCAAATCAGCGCCATAGCAACCAAAATCGATGAGAGCGCCTCCACCATTTTGAATAGGATCGGTAAGCCAATTTAAAAACTCCGGCCCCACGCCAATTTCTTTTGGACCTCGGTGGCCATCATGTACAACAATTTTTCGTGCGGGCCCGATTGATTTTTCGGTGTTCAGAATTTCATAAGCCTTATGATTACTACCATACCAGGTGGTCTCATAATTAGTGAGAAGTTTAATATTGTATTTCTTCACCAGTGCTTCCATTTCCCTGGCGTGATCAAGGCTGTAGCTAAGCGGCTTTTCTACCATCACATGAATTCCTTTTGGCGCGCAGGCTTTCACTACTTCAAGGTGCTGATAAATTGAATTGAAGGCAGTAACGGCTTCTGGTTTCTTTTTCTCAAGCATCTCCTCAAGGCTTGCATAGACAATGTCCATGCTAAACCCATATTTCTTTGAGTAGCTTTCCGCCAACGTGCGATCCGGTTCGGCAATGCCAACTATTTCTACAACGTCCGGCTTTTTGTAATTCAAAATCCAGCCTACATGACCATGCGTTAAGCCAGCCACACCTATTCGCAGTGGCTTCTGATTTTGTGCATTTAAAATTGAATGGCAACAGAAAATCAAAAGCAATGATAGCAGGCTGCGCATGGGTGATTTGTTGTGGTTTACTTTTTAGCAGACTTCTTCTTTGCAGTTTTAGGAGCAGCTGCCGGGGCAGGTGAGGCTGCAACAGGTTTCTTATTCACGTGAGGCAGTTGATTGTTGGCTTCCCGTTCTATTGCTCGTACTTTATTGAGAATAGCTTTCTCGCGAGTGCTGTCAATTTTTTCTTTCGTGAGCTCCTTGGTGATCTCTTTATCCTCGGCTAAAACTTTGTTGGTTAATGCCTGGCGAACGGAGCCGATGCGCTGGTAGAGTTCATCAAAGCGCAAGCGAACCGCAGCTTTTAGTTTATCGAGTTGGTCGGCTGTAAGAGGTTTGTTGGTTTCCATTATATTTTTGTTTCTGTGATAAAGGTAGCGATATCAAATGAATTGAATCCATTATTACAATTATGACTTCTCAATCCTTTCTAAAAGAATCGTTCGTATTTCCTTAATATCAGCTTGATTCCACAAAACATGTATCGGAGAATATGCATCACTAATTCCTTTGTTGATGATTGATATATAAATATTCTCTCCTGAAAAAATTACAGTAACTTCTTTTGAAGATAATTTAGAAGATTTGATTCCCATCATTATGTCTTCGATAAAGAAGAATCTCATGTCTTTAAATTTTTCAGTCAATATCTCATACATCAAATCTCTATTTTTAATCTTTGGTCCCCCTTTAAATTTTACCAGCTTATCCATAAAATAAGCCCCATGCGCAAACCAAAATGAAATTAGAATAAGGATGAAATTTACAGTTATTCGACTTAAGGGAAGATTATCAGAATGAAGTCCATCTGCGACATCTGTAATTGTAAAAAATATCGTTTCTAATGCAATCCCAAAACATATTAATCGGAAGAACAAATTGCTCACCTTAGTTAATACATTATTTTTTATGATGAGTCTAAGATTCTTAATGCTCTTCTCGATATCGATCATTCAAAAATATTATTGTTTTAAGAAATCGCCTAGCTTAAATTGCTCTCTTAGTCAACTCTTTCACCGCATAATCACACGCTCTTGCCGTAAGCGCCATGTATGTGAGCGAAGGATTGACACACGAACTGGATGTCATGCACGAGCCATCCGTGATGAAAACATTTTTTACTTCGTGCATCTGGTTAAAGG
>CAZNCO010000114.1:0-10269 GCA_964571345.1 uncultured Ohtaekwangia sp. | reverse complement strand
TCTGTAAAGAAAGAACTTAAAAAAGTAGCTAAGAAGGTAGTTAAGAAGGCTGCTAAAAAGAAAAGCAAAAAGTAATTAAACTTACTCGCGGTATTTGAAAAAGGCTTCCGGAAACGGAGGCCTTTTTCATGTGATCATAAAATGGTTATTTTTAATTTTATTCATTATCTCTCACCTGGCCTGATTACGTGGCGCTCGGCAGTGGCTATATTTGGCAGTATTGCTACAGCCTGGATTCTCTTCCTGAAAAGTGCTATGCAATTAAACTGAATTCACATGTGTTTTGCACTATGCTGAAATGGCTTCTTATCCAAATGTTTACTTTTTTTTGTGATCTATGGAGATCCAAATAAGTAAATCAACATCTCCACCAAGGAGTTCGTCTTATTATCACTTTGTTTCGATTTTTAAAATTCATGAAATCCGTTATGTTAATTTTGCACATTGATCGCTTATCCTTTGCAATAAAAAAGGATCAGTTCAGTAGGAAAGAAACATTCTCTTCGTAAGTCCTTCTTTTATTCCCGGCACAGAACCGCAGCTTCCAAGCGATCGCTTCATGCTGCATACCGTCTTTGAGTACTATCGAGTTTAACAAAATCTATTTTTTCATTTATTTATCACTTCAACCAGATGTAAATTACTGCCGAATGAAAACATTTTCTTTTATTCTGGTCTTTCTTTCTATTGACATTACGCTCGCTCAAACACCGGCATCGCCAAAAGTGCAAGCCCAGGAGATTGTCGACTTTGTTCCTGTGAAAATTGGCTCACAAGTGTGGGCTTCGCAAAATCTGAATGTTGATCACTTTACAAACGGAGATATCATACCTGAGGCCAAAACAAAGAAAGAATGGAGATATGCCAAAAGACATAGGCAACCTGCGTGGTGCTACTACGACAACGACAGCGTCAATGGCAAGGCCTTCGGAAAATTGTATAATTACTATGCCCTGGCGGACCCACGCGGGCTTGTGCCACTCGGCTGGCACGTTCCCACCCTCGATGAATGGAATCAACTGAATTATTTTCTGGGCGAAAGAACGGCCGCACAAAAGTTAAAAACCACCAGCGGCTGGATTAAAAACTATAGCTTGAAGTTTTATAAAGGAGAGACCAACGGAACTGACGAGTATGGATGGCATGCAGCTCCAGGGGGTATTCGCAATGGATATGGGCTTTTCTATAACAAAGGCGTTGTTAGTAGTTGGTGGGTTGCCCCCGAAAAAAAAGAAGTTGGTCGTATAAGATGGGCTGATATTACCAGTGCTTATTGGAAAATATATCTCAATTTTGGTCTCGGTGCCGAAGGGAATGGCTTTTATGTTCGCTGTCTTAGGGATTAGTGATTGTTTACGCTTTTGCTTTCCTAAGACAAGGTAGTTTAAAGCTTGTGTTAACGAAGGCAAAGAGCCATGAAATGTCGAGAAGCAATTTTCTAGCAAGTAGGTCAACTTCGTGGTTAGAAATCGGTTCAGGCCTGCGCGTTTCTCCTCGTGGATTTAAGGTTTCAAGGTTTAGATTTCAAGGTTTAGATTTCAAGGTTTCAAATAACTGACGGTTGCCTGTGACTGTCGACTGGTAACTAATGAGACGTAAACCAATTTCATGTTATCGGCATTCTTTCTTGTTGCAATCGCCATGCGAGTGCCTTTCTTCTGCTATGCTATTCGTTTGCTAAATTTGATATCGTTGATCTAGTATCTATCAACTCCCCTTCATCTTTCTATTATCTTAGCATGAAATGCTCGACTCTCACCAACACTTCTGGCACTTTGATCCGTTGCGCGATGCCTGGATCAACGATCAAATGAAACTCATCCAAAGAGATTTCCTTCCAAAAGATTTGGACTCCATCCTTCAAAAAAACAAAATAGAAGGAACGATTGCTGTGCAGGCCGATCAATCGGAAAACGAAACCTCGTTCCTTCTTTCTCTTGCAGAGGAAAATGCTTTTATCAAAGGCGTAGTTGGTTGGGTTGATTTGCGAGATCATAATCTAAACAAGCGGCTTGACCATTTCTCACAATTCAAAAAACTCAAAGGCATTCGTCACATTGTGCAAGCTGAAGCAGATGGTTTTATGGACCAACCTGATTTTGTACGCGGAATAGAATTACTGGAGAGATTTAACTTCACCTACGACATTCTCATCTACTCGCGGCAATTGGAAGAAGCCTTTCGGTTTGCTAAAAGATTTCCAAATCAGAAATTGGTGGTTGATCATATTGCCAAACCCACCATCAGCCAAAAGGAATGGGAACCGTGGGCGAAAGGAATAGCCAAACTTGCACAACTACAAAATGTGCATTGCAAAATCTCGGGCATGGTAACGGAAGCCGATTGGAAAAACTGGAACCACCGCACGTTCATCCCCTATCTGGACTGGGTCTTTGAAAAGTTTGGTGCCAGCCGCGTGATGTATGGCTCGGATTGGCCCGTGTGCTTGGTGGCTGCTTCCTATGAGCAACAACTTAACATTGTTACCTCCTACATCAGTAAACTTTCCTCCACAGAAAAAAATGCGGTGATGGGTGAAAATGCTGCAGGATTTTACAATCTTTAAGCATGAACCTTAATCTCGAAAACAAAGTATTCATTGTAACTGGTGGAGCCAAAGGAATTGGAAAAGCTATAGCTACGCTTTTAATAGAAGAAGGAAGTTACGTTGCTATCCTTGACAAAGACAAAGAGGCAGGGAGCGCATTAACACATCAATTCGGAAAGAAAATTTTTTTCATCGCGGGCGATTTATCAAACACAAAAGTTTGTGCCAAAGCGATTGAGAAAATCAGCAAACATTTTGGAAGGATAGACGGCCTGGTAAACAATGCCGGGCGAAATGACGGGATCGGATTAGAGAAGGGATCTCCGGAGAAATTTGAACAATCATTGAAGAGCAATCTTTCACACTTCTACACGTTGGCTCACTTCAGTTTGCCAGCCCTGAAGAAAACGAAAGGTGCAATTGTTAATATTGGGTCTAAAACTTCCCTCACCGGGCAAGGAAATACATCAGGTTATGTAGCAGCCAAAGGTGCAGTACTTTCGCTTACGCGCGAGTGGGCGGCAGAACTACTCCCCTACTCTATTCGCGTGAATGCTGTAATCCCCGCAGAAGTGTGGACTTCTCTTTACGAAAATTGGATTAACACCTTCTCAAATCCGAGAGCCAAAAAAAAGGAGATCGAGAAAAAAATTCCGCTGGGCCATCGCTTTACTACACCCGAAGAGATTGCCAATGCAGTAGTATTTCTTCTCTCAGAGAAATCCAGCCACACCACCGGCCAATGGATTCATGTGGATGGAGGTTATACTCATTTGGACAGAACACTAACCTGAAAATATTTCAGATTTATGATTCCTGATTTTTAGATTAAACATCAGATCAAAATCCTAAATCCTAATTCTTAAATCAAAAATCTTAAATCCTACCTAATGGCCTTCGTTAATTCGGGAACACAAACACTAAAAGACACAACGAACAAATCGTACTTGATTCCCCTTTCACTCGTTACAAGCCTTTTCTTTTTATGGGGATTGGCCAACAGCCTGAACGGCACATTGATCAAACATTTTCAGACAGCTCTACAGTTGACACGAGCTCAGGCAGGAATTGTTGACTCTGCCTTTTACATCGGGTATTTTGTAATGGCGATTCCGGCAGGCTTCGTATTGAATAAAGTCGGGTATAAAAAAGGAATCATCATTGGGCTCTTGCTCTATGCCACGGGAGCTTTTTTGTTTTTCCCTGCAGCGGAAGTACGCGTGTACCGATTCTTTTTAAAAGCCCTCTTCATCATCGCCTGTTGGCTTGCCTTTCTGGAGCCAGCCGCAAATCCATACGTTACAGTTTTGGGCGATCCCGCGAAAGCGGAAACACGAATCAATTTCTCTCAGTCATTCAATGGATTAGGAGTAATCTTCGGGCCGATCATCGGTAGCTTGTTCATCTTTTCTGTAAAAGAATATACCAACGAAATGCTGGATGCTATGCCAGCTGCCAGCGCAGACGCCATCCGCGTTTCGGAAGCTCAGTCGGTGCAAATGCCTTACCTGCTATTAGGATCAGTAGTGTTACTGATTGCCATTGCCTTTGCGTTCATCAGGATGCCTGAGATTTCAGACGCATCCGAATCAAATGCGAGCATGAAAGGAATCTTTAAACACAAACATTTGGTGTGGGGGGTGATCGCACAATTCTTTTACGTAGGAGCACAAGCATCCATCTGGGGATACTTTGTGGATCTGAAATTACACTTCGCGCACGACAGTCATCTATCAATTGTAAACACTATTTATAGAGTAACAAGTGAGATGTCCGCCACGCAGATCGCAAGCTTTCATGCCTCTTTTGCGTTCATCTTGTTTATGTCGGGTCGTTTCTTCGGCACCTGGATGCTCACCAAATTCAAAGCAGCAAATTTGCTTTCAGCCTATGCCATTATCTGCATCGCTTTGCTGGGCATTGCCTGGATATCAACAGGGCTGATTTCGGTGGTCGCGATTTCACTCACCTACTTTTTCATGTCAATCCAATTCCCCACCATCTTCTCTTTGTCGATACGGAATCTGGGAGCGCAGGTGAAACTCGGATCATCGCTTGTGATTATGGCCATTGTAGGCGGTGCAGTGCTCCCTCCCATCACGGGGCTGGTATCACAAACGGGAATTGAAAATGCATTGATCGTTCCGGCCATTGCTTTCTTTTTCATCTTGTATTTTGGTGTGAGAGGTTATAAACTTGATCAATGAAAAAATTTTGCCTTGCGCTCGACCTTCAGAATGATCCCACTTTGATTGCTGAATACGAAGCCTATCATAAAAACGTGTGGCCAGAGATTTTGACGAGCATTAAAGATTCAGGAATTATCAACATGGAAATTTATCGAACCGGAAACCGCATGGTGATGATTATGGAAACGGAAGACGACTTCTCTTTTGAAAGAAAGGCTGAGATGGACAAAGGCAATGCAAAAGTTCAGGCATGGGAGCAATTGATGTGGAAGTTCCAACAGGCGCTACCTCATTCTGCACCTGGTGAAAAATGGAAGCTAATGAGCAAAATTTTCGACCTGAATTCTTGATCTTTCATGATGATTTGCGCGTTGAATTCAACACATGCCCAAACCACCTTTAATACTGTTTACTTTTCTGGCTTTCGTTATCTCCAACGGCTTTGCCCAAAGCATCATCAAAGGGACACTACTTGACAGCGCTTCAAAACAACCCATTGCCTTTGTTCATCTTGTGATGGAAGATGGGAAGACAGTTGCTACGTCCGACATCGAAGGCAATTTCCAATTCAAGCTACCTCAAAATTGCAAGGGCAGGCTAAGTACATCGCACATTAGTTATAGGAAAAGAACTTTCAGTATTTCTGATATTATCCAGCAACCAACACTACTGCTAACGGCCAGCACTACCCAGCTTAGTGAAATTGAATTCAAAGCGAAAGAAAATCCAGCGTTCCGCATCATTCGCAGGGCCATAGCCAATAAGGAAAGGAATGATCATGAAAAGCTGCAATCCTATAGATATATCTCCTACAACAAATTTGTAGCGAGTGTCAGTGAGCCATCGGAGAAAGGTGATTCATTGATTCAAAAACTTAAAAGCAGGCCAGACTCAGTAAAGCTTACTAAAAATCAAAAGTCGATGCTCAAATTTGATAGTATCGTTCAAACATCAAATCTATTTATAAGCGAGTCGGTTACAGAGAAGAAAGTTATTCAACCCAATGAAGAAAAAGAAAAGTTGCTTGCACTGAAAGTATCAGGCTTCAGAAGTGTGATTTTTACGAATGTCGCCACAGACTATCAACCGTTTTCGTTTTACAGGGACCAGATTTCATTATTGGGAAAAGACTTTGTAAACCCGATTGCAAAAGGAACATTCAATCGATATGACTTTTATTTGGTGGATACAAGTTATATCGAACAGGACACTGTCTTTGTTATTCAATATCAACCCAAACCAAAGTCATTCTTTCCTGCATTGACAGGAATAATCTCCATCGAAAACCAAGACTTCGCCATCAAAAATGTGATTGCCAGTTCTTCAGACACACTGGCTTATACGAACATCCGCATCAGGCAAAACTATGAGAAGATCGATGGCCATTGGTTTCCGGTTCAACTCAATACAGACCTTGATTTTATTAAACAAGAAACGTTTGGCAGACATCTGATTGTACAACATCGAAGTTTTTTGAAAGAGATTCAAATCAATCCATCTTTCAACAAGAAGGAATTCGGTGACATTAAAAAGGATCTCTCTTTACCCAACAAAGCTGAAAACGATTTATTGCTGGAGAAATATCGCAACAAGGAACTTAGCAAAAAGGAGTCGCGCACCTACACCTTCCTCGACTCGGTCACAAGAAAAATTCGGTGGGTAGATAAAGCATTAGACGCTATGGCAACCCAGTCCGTGCAGGCGGGGAAATTTGAATTTGATTTGAACCGGCTCTTCCGCGTTAACAACTATGAGCGTTTTCGGCTTGGTGCGGGCATGTACACCAGCAATCGCTTTTCGCGATGGCTAAGGTTGGGTGGCTACGCTAGCTATGGCTTCGGAGATCAATGATGGAAATATGGTGGCGAAGTACGTTTCAACTTTAATCCTGATAAGGATAGTTACCTGCGGTTATCCTACTCCAATGATATTTACGAAAAAGGTTATGCGCGCTCGGGCAGAAACACACGTGCCGTTGCCAGTGAAAGTTTTCGCACCTGGGGCGGCAAACAGTACGATTTGGCTGAAACGTATCGCGCAGAACTTGGCCATCGGGTGATGCCGAACGTTCATGCTTCGATATTCGTTCAACGAAGTGAAATCAGCCCAACCTACAATTATCAGCTGCTTTTTGAAAATGAACTTCGCAATCATTTCCTGATCAGTGAAGCCGGTGTTTCTATCCGCTATGCTAGGCATGAAAACTACATGCAGATGAACGGTAAAAAAGTTTTTCTGCGGCAACAATTTCCCTTTCTTACTCTTACAGCCGGAAGAGCAATTCCAGCATTCAATTCACAAAATTTTAATTACAACTTCATTGACTTCAATGCGATGAATCTCTTCAAACATAGAGGTGGCTCCAAGTCGTATGTCAGCGTTTCAGCCGGTTGGCTGGATGGAGTTGCTCCTTATGGAAGGCTTTACAATGGGCGCGGGGCCAACGCGCTGAAGTTTTACGTTGATAATTATTTTCAGACGATGGGGCTTTATGAGTTCACAGCTTCGCGCTACGTTTCACTTTTCTTGCATCACAATTTCGGCAACGTCATTGTAAACAAGAAATTTTCGAAGCCGGAGTTAGTCATCTATCATAACATAGGTGTTGGCGCGTTGGATAACAGACTGATACATGTCAATATTCCCATCAAGACTTTTGAAAACGGGTTTTACGAATCGGGTGTTGGGTTGAGCAACCTCATCCGGCTAAATTATCTGAACGTAGCTTTTTTAGGCTTTGGCGGATCACTATTTTATAGGTATGGAGAGTATTCTCTTCCCAAACCGTCAGATAACCTGGTGTGGCGTTTGAACCTTGGGATCTCCTTCTAGCGAATAGTTGTTAGCTAACAATTTCTTAACTTCACGGACTTTTTTATCAATCGTATGCACAGTTCAAAAATTGTTGGCTTGGGGCATCATGTTCCCGATACCGTTATCACCAATCAATACCTTACCAACCTGATGGAAACCACCGATGAGTGGATCATTGAACGGACAGGAATCAAAGAAAGAAGATGGATCGATCCCGCCACAGATACGGTTGCCAACATGGCTGCCAAAGCTACCCGGATGGCTTTGAGCCGGGCCAACCTAACGGAGAAAGACATTGACTTCATTGTATTTGCAACCATCACACCCGACTATTTCTTCCCAGGCTCCGGAGTGCTGTTGCAACGCGAACTTGGCCTTGACGGAAGAATTGGCGCGCTGGATATTCGCAATGCATGTTCCGGTTTTATCTACGCCCTCTCCGTTGGCGATCAGTTTATTAAAACCGGGATGTATAAAACAGTGCTGGTAGTGGGCGCTGAAATTCAATCTACAGCACTCGACATTACGACACGCGGACGAAACACTGCCGTGATTTTCGGAGACGGTGCCGGTGCTGCCATTTTACAACGATCGGATAAGCCTGGAGTACTCTCTACTCACTTACATTCTGACGGGCGTTTTGCGGAAGAACTTTATGTGAAAGACCCGGGCAGCAGCCGCCCCCATGCAGAAAGGCAACCAGAACAAATCCTTGACACCACGTCTTTCAAAGTGGTAATGAATGGAAACCAGGTATTTAAACATGCCGTAGTCCGGTTCATGGAAGTCATCCAGGAGGCATTGCAAGCCAATAACCTCAAAAAAGAAGATATCAACCTATTAGTGCCCCACCAGGCAAACCTGCGCATTAGCCAGTTCATTCAGGAGAAGCTGAGCTTGCGCGATGACCAGGTATTTAATAACATCATGCAGTATGGTAATACTACGGCTGCTTCTATTCCAATTGCAATGAGTGAAGCTTGGGCACAAGGAAGAATAAAAGAAAATGACGTAATTTGTCTTGCCGCCTTTGGAAGCGGATTCACCTGGGCATCAGCCCTCATGCGTTGGTAAATTATGAAAACATCTTCCTACAACCCAAGCCCCCTCGAAGTAGATCTGGCCAATGCCCTCTTTATTCTTCAGAAGGAAATAGAGAAGCATTTACAAGATAATGAGGTTATCAACGTTGAAACAAATATCAAGCGCGATAACCCAATGGTAAAATTCAGCCTCCTGGATAAGGACGGAGATCCACACGAAATTGTTGTTCGCATTGTGCAAATACCCGATAAGTTTTAGAATTGGATCATACCTGTTTGACTTAGATAAAATGAAGAAAAGATATCAGTTGTTGATAGTGGCGGTTGGGTTGATCTTATTTTCATTTACCCCTCCGGTAGACCGGTTTTTCGAACTTGCCAAAAATCTTGAAATATTCGCCTCCCTCTTTAAGGAAGTGAATAATCTGTATGTGGACGAAGTGAGCCCCAACAAAATGGCGCGAGATGGGATTGAAACGATGCTTGGCACACTTGATCCTTACACGAATTATATCCCCGAAGATGAAGTAGAAGATTCACGAACAAGAAGCACCGGGCAATATGGCGGAATTGGGGCCAGCACTATTAACATAGGGCATCGCATATTGGTAAGCATGGTTTATGAAAATTATCCTGCTTATAAGAATGGATTAAAGATAGGCGATGAGATCGTGAAACTCAACGGCATTGAACTCAGCAAGTATTCAGAAGAAGAGTCAAGCCGCCTGATGAAAGGCCAGATCGGAACCGTTGTAAAAGTGAGTGTGAAAAGATTTGGCAATCCTAAACTCATCGATCTTGAATTCACGCGTGAAAAAATAAAAATCAATGTTGTTCCTTTTTCAGGAATGGTAAGTGGTGACATAGGGCTCGTACAACTCACAGAATTTACAAGCGAGTGTTCTAAAGAAGTACGAACAGCCATAAATCAATTAAAGACACAAGGGGCAAAAAAAATCATCCTTGACCTTCGGGGAAACCCTGGGGGGCATTTAAACGAGGCTGTAGAAATATGTAATATTTTCATTCCCAAAGACAAGAAAGTTGTCTCCACAAAAGGCAAGAATGAGAACATTGATTATGATACCAAAACAAACCCCAACCCCGTTGACGAAACTCTTCCTCTCGCAATCATTATTAATCGAAGTAGTGCTTCCGCCTCTGAAATCGTGGCCGGCACATTACAAGATTATGATCGTGCAGTTATTGTAGGAGAAAGATCCTTTGGCAAAGGTCTGGTACAAATGGGGAAACCGTTTTTGTTTAACTCGTATATCAAAATAACTTCAGCTAAATATTATACTCCCAGTGGCCGGTGCATTCAGGCACTTGACTATTCACATCGCAGAGCAGATGGAAGTGTGCTCGCTGTGGCGGATTCTATTCGCAAAGAATTTAAGACCCAAAATGGCCGCAAAGTATACGATGGCGGAGGCATCACGCCTGATTTTCAAATTGAAATGAGCGAAACCTCGCCCCTTGCCACGGCTCTGGTTCAGCAAGGTTTTATCTTCGACTTTGCTACTGAATATGCGGGAAAGCACGAGAAGATCGCTAGTGCCAAAAGCTTTGGTTTGACTGATAGTGAATATGGCGATTTTATTTCATGGATGCGCGGCAAGAAACTGGTTTATGAAACTTCCATTGAAAAGCATCTTAAGGAATTAGAGCAAGC
>CAZNCO010000113.1:0-10345 GCA_964571345.1 uncultured Ohtaekwangia sp. | reverse complement strand
GTGTGGTGTACATCGCGCCAGGAGAAGGTAATCTTCGCATTGAGCAAAATCTTCTTACCGGTAGCCCGATGTTTACATTCACTGAAAAGAAATATACGGAGTTTAACTATCCATCCATCGATTGTCTTTTTGAATCTGTAGCCGACACGTATGGTAAGGCTAGTATTGGCGTAGTGCTTACAGGCATGGGCAAAGATGGGACCATGGGGTTGATGAAAATAAAAGAAAAAGGCGGATATACGATAGCACAAGATGAGGAATCATCAGTTGTTTTTGGCATGCCCAAGGCAGCGTATGAATCAGGTGCGGCCAGGCAAGTGGTGAGCCTGAAACAAATGCCCGGTTATATAATCAGTTGTTTATAATTCTCCTTCAAAAAATGAATATGAAAAATAAAGAAGAAGAGTACCGCGAAATTTTCATGGCAGAAGCCTTGGGTAATTTTGAGGAAATTAATCGCCTGCTTACCAATCTTGAAAAGGAACCTGGTGATAAAAATACGATTCACGCGCTTTTCCGCATCACACATACTTTGAAAGGAAACGCATCAGGCATGGGCTTTCAGGGTATCGCAGAGATGTCGCACGTGTTGGAAGATTTATTTGGAGAAGTAAGAGATGGTAAGATAAGCCTGGATGCAAACTTGTTTACATCGTTGTACAAAGCGGCAGATGTGCTTGGTAATCTGATCAACGCAGTAAAAGATCAAACGGAAGTAAAATACAAAGGCATCAAAACGAAGCTGGAGGTATTGATCAAGCGTGCCAAGGAGGAAGGAAAGAATTCCCAACATTCAACTTCTGGCATTTCCACCGAGTCTCACTACAGCTCTTTTTTTACTGAACAAGCAGATGAATCATCATCAGAGGAATCCGAAAAAACAGATGAACCTGATAATAAAATTTCTTTTTCTGACCTGGTGCAAGTGCCCGTGCGCAAGTTGGATAATTTGTTGAACCTGGTAGGCGAGTTGATTATTGAGAAAGACAGAATACTTGCTTCGCAAAGAGGAGGCCTTCGTGCGTCCAATGAGTTTGCCAGATTGAGTCGTATCAGTTCTGATTTGCAATATTCGGTGATGGACGTTCGCATGGTGCAGGTTGGATTTTTGTTCAACAAGTTTCATCGCGTGGTGAGAGATGCAGCAGCAATTGAAAAGAAAAATGTAGTGTTAAAACTTGAAGGCACAGAAACAGAAATTGACCGCAACGTTCTTCAGGTAATCAGCGACTCACTGATTCACTTGATTCGG
Source organism: uncultured Ohtaekwangia sp. (assembly GCA_964571345.1). Lineage (GTDB taxonomy): Bacteria > Bacteroidota > Bacteroidia > Cytophagales > Cyclobacteriaceae > ELB16-189. Next base: position 9,093 of record CAZNCO010000113.1, on the reverse strand, counting down.
AACTGTGTTGGCCATGGGATTGAAGAGTCAGAGCAAAGAACGAAGGCTGGCAAACCGGAAGCAGGTGTAATCACTCTTAGTGCTCGCAATGAAACGGATGCGGTGCTAATCGAAATCAGTGATGATGGAAAGGGACTTAACTATGAAAAAATTAAAAGTAAAGCCATTGCTCAGAAGCTTATTACTGCAGAAGATGCTTCGCGATTGTCCAAAGAAGATCTGAGTATGTTGATTTTCGAGCCTGGTTTTTCAACCATGGATCAGGTGACTGCCATATCGGGTCGTGGGGTGGGGATGGATGTGGTAAAGAAAACATTAGACTCGATTGGCGGCACGATTCAACTGGTGAGCACTGAAGGGCAAGGCACAGTGATTCAACTCACGCTGCCTTCTTCGATGGCGGTGAAGTCTTCACTGTTGTTTGAACTGGATAAGGAAGTATATGCGATTCCACTTGCATACACAGAATCCGTGATCTCTTTGTACAGATCAGATATTCACAAAGCAGGCGGTGGATTGGTAGCAACCCATCTGGGAAAAAACATAGCGGTTGTTTTTCTAAATGATGTGTTCGATCAGAACATCGATCTGTTAGGTTATAGCAACAATGTTCTTCAGAGGTCGTTCGATAAGATTCATCCGGAGCAGAAATTGGAAATCGTGGTGTGCAGCTTTAATAACCGCACGGTGGGTTTTGTAGTCGACAAACTTTTACAACAAAAGGAAATCGTGGAGAAGCCGCTGATGAAGCCAGTAGATCGGATCAAGTTTATCAGCGGTGTAACAATTTTAGGAAGTGGTAACGTGTGCCTTGTTTTGAATGTGCCTCACATTCTTCAATTCATTTTTACGCTTACCACAAGCAAGTCGGCAAAAAATTTCAATCTAAACTAATGAACATGGATGCACGCGACAGAGAAAATTTTCTCATTCACCTCATGAATACAGGTTTTGAAAAGGCCGCTTCCTCTTTTTCCAGGCTAATTAACAAACCGGTGAGAATTGTGAATGCACAGTCCATATTAGTAAGACATGCTGATGATTTCTCCTACATTTCCGAAGAGCATGGCGATCTTTATGTGCTAGTCACGCAAATCATTGGTGATATTTCCGGAAAGAGTTTCCTGGTCTTTAGTCATGAGGAGAGCCAGGAGATTTTCAAAGCACTCAATAGCTCGATGTCCAATCAGGCTCTCAATGAGGCTTTCCTGATGGAGATAGATAATATTATTTCTGCATCAGTGATATCTGAAATTTCAAACGCACTTGACCTGGAGATTTATGGAGATGTTCCGCAGTTGGCGAAAGTTCATGCGAGAGACTTACAGAATTTCTTATCGAAAGAAGTGGTACACGATGTGTCATCAAGCATGATTTTTAGTAACACAACTTTTCAGTTTGATCGAAAGGATCGGGTACACCCACAATTTGTGTGGAAACTGAGCAGCAAAATTTTTGACCTGATTCCAGAACAAAAGATAATTGCTTAATGATTATGAGACCAGGCTTGCTTCGCTCACTCTATGTTCTTTTGGCAGGTACACTGCTAACTGCTATCGCGCTGACCTTAACGGACACATCGCGTTGGGTGATGTTCGGTCTTTTAACGGCTACCTTCATGATATCTTTTTATATCATGAGAAATTGGATGGCAAGTATAAAAATGTTAATAGCACAATCCGATCAGCTTTTGTTAAAGAAGTCCAGCCGTTCAAAATGGTCTTTTACAAATCTGCATGAGCTAAAGGCAAACCAAGAGATGGTTGCTAAGAAAATCGAAACATCAGTTGTGCTCATCTCCAATCTTGTTAATCCGGAAAAAAAGCAAGAACAAAATGTGTTGGCTGCCAATGACCCCATTGTCATCGCTCTCGAAGGCATAAAGTCTGAGATGAGGAAAGTGAAAGAAGAAGAGGACAAACGAACATGGGTAACAAATGGTCTGGCAAAATTTGGTGAGGTGCTACGCAAAAAATCAGATCTGAAGGAGTATACGAATAATATCATTAGTGCACTGGTAAAATATCTAGGTGCTAACCAGGCTGGCTTATTTATTGAGCAACAAGATGAACAAGGTCAGCGATATCTTGAACTTGCAGCGTGCTATGCATATGGAAGAAAGAAATTTGTTGAAAATAGAATTGAACCCGGGCAAGGACTATTAGGTCAATGCATGCTGGAGAAGGATTTTATTTTCATCAAAGACATACCTAAAAACTATGTAAAGATTACTTCAGGGTTGGGTGAAGCCACTCCGCGAAATATTGTGGTGGCACCACTTATCTTCAACGAGACATTTTGTGGTGCCATTGAGTTAGCTTCGTTTGAAATTTTGGTTTCTCACCAGCTTGAGTTTCTGAAAAAAGTATGCGATGACATTGCGGCTGAAATTGTTTCATTGAAGAGTGCAGCACATACGCAAAAACTATTGAACGAGTCGAACAAGCTCACGGCCGAGCTTCAATCGCAGGAAGAAGAAATGCGTCAGAACCTGGAAGAACTGGCGGCTACGCAGGAAGAAATGTCGCGCAAGCAGATTGAACTTTCGGGAATCATTAACGCAATTGATTCAACACTTGCAACGGTGGAATTGGATATAAATGGTAACATCGTTAAGAACAATGCAATTTTTGAAGAGTTTCTGAGCTACAACAGCCATCAACTCATTGGCAAGCCCTACACGCTGCTCACGGGAACGGAAGATGAGATTTCGTGGAATAAAATTTTAAATGGTTCTATTACGTCAGGTGACTTTCGTACTGTTTCTAAGTTTGGAGCGGAGATTTGGCTGAGTGTTACGTTCACGCCTGTTTCCGACAGCAACAATAAGTTGATTAAAATTCTTTGCATGGTGCAAAACATCACGCAACGAAAAAGTAAGGAACGGGAATTTGAAAGACTTTCACTGGTTGCCGATAACACAGACAACTCCGTTATCATCACAGATAAGAACGGATTGATTGAGTATGTGAATGAAGGCTTCACGAAGATGACCGGTTATTCACCCAGTGAAGTGATTGGCCGTAAGCCGGGCGAGATGTTACAAGGTCCACTCACAGATAAAAAAACCATCGCAAAACTGGGCGAATATATTCGTGCGGGTATTCCTATTTATGAAGAGGTTCTTAATTACAACAAGAAGAGAGAATCGTATTGGGTATCGCTTGCTATCAATCCGGTGAGAGACGAACATGGTGAGATCAATAAATTCATCTCCATTCAGGCCAATATTACTGAAACAAAATCGAAGGCCTTGGATTTTCACCAAAAAATGGAAGCGCTTGGCAGATCTAATGCCATCATCGAACTGAATAAGGAAGGTATCATTATCGCGGCAAACGAAAACTATCTGACATTGCTTGGCTATACAAAAGAAGAGATGGTTGGCAAACCATATTCCTTGCTCACTCAAAAAGAAGGCACTTTCAAAAAGGTGATGGACACGATCAGAGAGCAGGGCTTGCAGAGCGGTACTTTCTCCCGGTTTGATAGGATGGGGAACAGACATTGTATGAAACTGATGGATTACCCCGTGCTTAACCTCGATGGTGAGCTGGAAAAAATCATTGAGTTTGGTGTGGATGTTTCGAAAGAAAGAAGACTTGAGAAAGAAGCAGAACGGAGGCAAGCAGAACTTAAGAGTTATCTGAGTGGAGTGAATAATACAATTGCCTCAGCAGAGTTTCAACTGGATGGCACATTCTTCGAAGGGAACGAAATCTTTCTTAAAGTGATGGGCTATCGGAAAGAGGATTTGGTCGGTACCTCCATTCACGAGCTTATGGGCGATGACCCGTCTGCGGTAATGATGTGGGAAAATTTGAAGCTGGGAAAATTTTTTTCCGGTGAGTTTAAAATGAAGGATGAGGAGGGAAGGGAGCTTTGGCTATCCGGCACTTTTAATCCGATTATGATCGAAGGAGATGTGCCTGAAAAAATCATTATGCTTGCTCAATTTACAACACAGGAAAAGGAGAAGTTAAATGATCTGAATACAATAGTGCATGCACTTAAAGCAACCTTGCCGGTGCTGGAATTTAACCCTGACTTCTCCTGTAAGACTGCGAATGAAAAAGCAATGAAATTTTTTGGCCTGACAAGGCTAAATTTAAAGTCAAAGACTATTTTGGATTTTATTGCGCCATACTATCACAGTATTTGGAAATCTAAAAAAGATGAGATTGAAAATAACGACTTGCTTACGCTCCATCTTCCATTCATTGCTGGTGATGCTAGTTTTAATTACGAAGTTACGATCTCAGTGGTACGCAACCTCAGCGGCTCCATCGGTAAAATTGTTGTTTTGTTAGTGAAGGAAAGTCCGGTTTCAGTTTTAGCAGCAGTTTGATCAATGTCGTTAGTTCATGATGTCACCGAAGAGGAAATGAACTCCCTTACGCAGAGTATCCTCACACGCTACGGTATTGATTTCACTTGTTATGAACCGAAGTCGCTCAGACGCAGAATCATCCGATTGTTAAATAATCAAAATCTCTCGTCCATACATGATTTGTGGGTAAAATTTTTGCGCGACTCCAAATTTGTTCATGTTTTTATGAACGAGATCAGCGTAGGCATGACATCGATGTTTCGCGATCCTATCCTTTGGAAAAAATTGAAGGTGAGACTTGCCAACAGTCACGCAGGTCAGCCCTTGTCGATCTGGCATGCTGGGTGCTCTACAGGTGAAGAAGTTTATTCCATGGGGATTCTTTTAAAAGAGGCAAATCTTTTAGACAACGCCCGTGCCTTTGCTACTGACTTCAATCAGAATGCGGTTGCCGAGGCGCAAGAAGGTGTTTATCACAAAATCAAGATGATTGAAAACGAAGCTAATTACAGGGAGTATAATTTTTTTAAGGAATTCGATCAATATTATACGACAGATGGTAAACATGCTTTCATGAACAAAGAATTGATTAAGCATGTAACATTTCGTTATCACAATCTTATTACGGATCCTTACCCAAATGGGTTTGATATCATCCTTTGCCGTAACGTAATGATTTACTTTGATTCCATTGCCAAAATAAAAATGCTCGACAAGTTTCATGCATCACTTAATACGGGTGGGCTGCTGATCATCGGTTTTTTTGACACGATGAGTCATTTGATCGACAACAAAAAGTTTGAACTGGTAGACGAAGAAGCGAAAATTTTTAGAAAAACATAATTGCGGCCTTATGAATGAACTTATAAGAAAGAAATTGAATTTGCTTGTGCATCTCGCAAAATTGGATGGAAGATTTGATCAGACCGAGCGCGAAGTTCTAAAGTCGATGCTCACGGAGGCAGGAATTCCTGAATCGGAATATAAGCAAGCGAATGAAGTGAAATTAAGTGATTTTGAAAAAGGTGTAGATAAAGCTGATATTCTTTATTGGGCCATTCGCATGATAAAAGCAGATGGCGAAATTCATCAGGACGAATTAGCTTTTTGCAAAGCGCTTGCTATCAAAATGGGTTTCAATCCGGGTATTATTGACTTCTTTCTAAACGAAACCATCAGCAGCAAAGAGGATTTTTTGAAACAACTAGAGCTTCACACAAACCGTTAGACTACTTTGTCTTGCTTGTTGTAATCATGGTAAAGTAGATACATGTGATGCACTGTTACCACAATGTCTTTCGACTCCAGCAGTAGCTTTATTTGTAATAACCCAATACGGTTGCCAACTTCATCTTTTTGAATCTCCCTGATCTCACGGTCGATGCTTTTATTGATTAGCTCAATGAGTTGATCGTGTTGTTCTTTTACATGGCCGAAGCTCTTAAATGAAGAAGATGCAATCTCTTCACATACGGAGGAAAAATAGTTTGTTAGCGCTTTTTCAATCTCGTTGGACACTTTGAGGTATTCCTTTGACGGCTGGGAGTGAAAATTACTTAAGTGATCGATTATGCTTTCGCTGATCAGTTGCACACTTTGGTATAAGTCCTGCATATGATCAAACATCAAAATATAAAGTCGGCTGGCGGCCAGGTTCCCTTTCGGCATTTTACGAACGTACTTGATGATTTTATTTTGAACTTTACTGTTTTGCTTCTGCAGTTGTTGGATTTTTTCAAAAGATTGGGTGATGTCTTTTTTCTTTTCATGCGCAAGAGCATCAAGACTGGTTGAGTAAACCTTATTGGCTAATTTCAGATTCTTAACTGTGACTTCTTTACTTTCATCAATAGCCTGCGCAAAACTTTCCAAGTTGCTGGAGAAGATCTGGCTGACGGAGGTTTCTTCTTTTTCTTTTCGAGCAAATACAATGTGGCTGCGTACTAATAAAAACGCTGCCAGTGTGGTAAGTACAAACACGCCCGGAAACCCTGTCTTAAATAAAATCAGGGCCAACAGGCCACTGGAGATAAAAGCGATCACGGCTGTGATCAGCCATCCGGCTATTACATTCATTACGCCTGCTACGCGATAGACAGCACTTTCGCGTCCCCACGCCATATCAGCAAAAGAGCTTCCCATAGCCACCATAAAAGTTACAAACGTGGTAGACAGTGGAAGTTTTTTCGATGTGCCGAAAGCGATGAGTACGCTGGATACTAATAAGTTTACGGATGCACGCACTAAATCAAAGGATGCTTTATCGTTTTCAGCATCCTTACCACTTGTTTTTTCTTTCCAAAATCTTTTGGCAAGAGACTGTGACCATTTTCGTGGAACGATTAATTCCACCGACCGCCCCACATATAACGAACCACCTACAAGCAAGCGTGATAGCCAGTTTGATTTAAACTTTTCATCGCCTTCATCCTGTCGCCCGAGCGAAACTTCCGTATCGGTAACTTTTCGGCTTTTCGCATTTGTCCACAAAGTAAGAATCATCACAAAACCTGCGATGAGCAAAATCCATGTGGGTGTTATAAATTTTTGAGTAAGCACACTCATGTTATACTGATCGGGCGAAACACCAGACGAAGACCACGCGAGAAATGCAATGTAACCACCTACCGCTACTCCAATGAAATTTACCAGGTCGTTGCCGGCAAATGCCATAGCCAGGGCAAACGTACCCAGCAACACAACAATTCGCAGTGGGTTAACATCCGTCCACCACATTAGCAGTTGAATAACAATACTCCATACCACAAGTGAAATGAAATTGATCGTCCACGCATTCTCCATCACCCATGTTACCTGTTCATCACTGATGAATGAACTTCCCTTTGCTCCCTTGATAAGTAAAAAGTAAACAATGGTTGTAATGGCCAGACCAGAAAAAATAGCACCATATTTTTGAAGAGAGCTTTTCAATGAAAAAGTAAATACAATGCGCGCAAGGTGTTGTATGATTGTGCCTACGATGAACGCAAGGAAGATGGAAAGGAAGATGCCTGTAACAATGGTGATGGCGCTCGAGAAGTTGAGAATCTCTTTTAATTGAATTGAAGACCAATCCATGCCCTTGCCAAACGAAGTTAAAATACCAGCCACAAAGGCAGCACCCAGCAATTCAAATACAAGTGAAACCGTTGTTGAAGTCGGCAATCCAAAATCATTGTAGATGTCCAGCAGAATGACATCCGTTAGCATTACTGCCAGGAAGATGTAAATCACTTCGTGAAAAGTAAAGTAGCTTGGATTAAATAACCCGTTGCGTGCAATTTCCATCATGCCGCTTGAAAAGGTTGAACCCAACAGGATTCCCAAACTTGCCACGATCAGAATTGTGCGAAAGGATGCTACACGAGACCCGATAGCGGAGTTGAGAAAATTAACAGCATCATTGCTAACGCCTACAATCAGATCGACAACTGCGGTAGCAAACAGAATTACCAACAATACAGAAAAAATATCCATAACGGATTTTTTGGTAGGTAAAGAAAGGCAAAATCATTTTATCGATTTATGACTTTTGTCACCAATATATCCTTATTAAAAGGAAGTTGAAAAGGCGATCAGTTATTTTGATGCGCAATTATTAAGAGTTTGAAGTTGAATTTTGATTAAAGAGCTTAGGAGTTTCTTCCATTGAATTTGTCCTATTAAAGTCGGTTCCACCATTGACGCGGACTCGAATGGCTTTAATGAGGTGTTTGTTATAAATCGACAAGTGGATCTGACGTTTTTGTAGCGCTTGGGTATGATCGTTGGATGATTCTGAACCAACAACATGTAATATCAAGTGAAATTGAAAACTGATTAAGTTGAAAGGGGCACCTAAGAAAAAATAAGGAAAGGCGGAAACGAAACGCCACCCAGGTGATTGCTGGTATCTAAGTTAGTTTATCGGCTAATTTTATCAATTGCTGGCTTCCATTTTTATCCAATATTGTTGGTAACTTCTCCCATTCGCATCGATCAGAAAAACAAGAAGAACCCGATTCTAATTTCTTTTCAAGGAGGCTCATGACTTAAATCTCTGCATTTCAAATGTGCATCATTTTCAAGTTAACAGTCGTTCATGAAACTTGCGGATCATCTAGGGTACAATTATGCACGCATCAATTGAAAAATCAATTTCATTTCTGGTATTGGCGATTTCTTTGATTGGCTGTGAAGGACAGGTTCAACAAAAGACGCAACCAGAGGAACCAAAAAAGATCGCTTCTATTGAGGAGCTACAGCAAACCGCAAAAGGTCGAAAAGACTCCACAAATATTTTTACGAAAGAAAGAATTACTGGAATTGACTTTCGGTATGCGGCCCATAAAGCGACACCAGCAGTAGTTCATGTTAATTCGACCTGGAGCATCAACAAAAATCAAAACGAACTTCAGAGAAACGATCCACTTAAAGATTTTTTTGAAGATGATTGGTCACACTTCTTTGGCCCTTACATGAATGAAGGTCCGGTGAAAGGATCGGCCTCCGGAGTGATATTGACTCCAGACGGGTACATCGTCACCAATAGCCACGTAGTGCAAGATGCTGATGAAGTGGAAGTGGTTTTGAATGATCAGCGGTCTTACAAGGCAAAAATAATCGGCACCGACCCAGCAACAGATCTATCACTTCTTAAGATTGACGAAACAAACTTGGTGTTCATTGAGTTCGGGAATTCAGATGAAGTAGAAGTTGGTCAATGGGTTTTGGCGGTTGGAAATCCATTTAACCTTACCTCGACCGTAACTGCCGGCATCGTG
>CAZNCO010000112.1:0-10384 GCA_964571345.1 uncultured Ohtaekwangia sp. | reverse complement strand
AACTTGTTCCCTGACAAGAACATTTATCGTGATGAGAGCAATTACAATGTTCCTGAAGAAGTGAACTTGATTGCTGACATCAGTCTTGAGTCCTGGAGCACGGATGATCATACAAATGATCTTGTAGCAGAATTAGTGAAGAACTACCTGAACAAGCGCAATGTTATTGCAGGTGAATTCAAGCGTGAGCGCTTTACGCTGGAAGTTGGTGATGAATTGCCAGCAGGTATTGTTCAGTTAGCTAAAGTTTACATCGCCAAGAAGCGTAAGCTGAAAGTAGGTGATAAGATGGCTGGTCGCCACGGTAACAAAGGTGTGGTAGCTCGTATCGTTCGCGAAGAAGATATGCCATTCCTTGAAGACGGAACACCGGTTGATATTTGCTTGAACCCGCTGGGCGTACCTTCGCGTATGAACTTGGGTCAGATTTTTGAAACGGTATTGGCATGGGCCGGTAAGAAGTTGGGCCGCAAGTATGCGACACCGATTTTTGATGGTGCATCCCTCGATGACGTTTCTGCAGAATTGAAAGAAGCCGGCTTGCCTGAATTCGGACGTACTTACTTGTATGATGGATTAACAGGAGCGAAGTTTGACCAGCCAGTAACAGTAGGTATGGCCTACATGTTGAAGCTTGGTCACCTGGTAGATGATAAGATGCACGCACGTTCTATCGGACCTTACTCGCTGATTACTCAGCAGCCTCTTGGTGGTAAGGCACAGTTTGGTGGTCAGCGTTTTGGAGAGATGGAGGTTTGGGCGATTGAAGCCTTTGGCGCATCGCACATCCTGCAAGAGATCCTTACCATCAAGTCAGATGATGTAATTGGTCGTGCGAAAGCATACGAATCAATTGTGAAGGGTGAGAATATGCGCAAGCCAAATATTCCAGAGTCCTTCAATGTATTGGTGCACGAGTTGCGTGGTCTCGCACTAGAGATTACGATGGATTAATATCGGTTTTCAGAGACGCATCACGTTGCGTCTCTGATTAATCGTTTTAGAAAAAGAATTTAGTCAACCTGAAAAAACACAAAGCATGTCTTTCAGAAAAAATAAAAAAGTAAACAACGACTTCTCAAAGATCACCATCAGTCTTGCTTCTCCGGAATCTATTTTGGAAAGCTCTCACGGTGAAATCACACAGCCTGAAACCATCAACTACAGGACGTATAAGCCAGAGATGGGTGGTTTATTCTGCGAAAGAATTTTCGGACCTGTTAAGGATTGGGAATGTCATTGTGGAAAATATAAGCGCATCCGCTACAAAGGAATCATCTGCGATCGTTGCGGTGTAGAAGTAACTGAGAAGAAAGTTCGCAGAGAGCGCATGGGCCACATCGAATTGGTTGTGCCCGTAGCACACATCTGGTATTTCCGTTCGTTGCCTAACAAGATTGGATATTTGCTCGGACTTCCTTCAAAGAAGTTGGATCAGATTATTTACTATGAGCGTTTCGTAGTTATTCAGCCAGGTATTAAAGAGGAAGATGGTGTAAACCGTCTTGATTTCTTGACTGAAGAAGAATACCTCGACATCGTTGATAAACTTCCTCGCGAGAATCAGTTGTTGGATGACAATGATCCGAAGAAATTCATCGCAAAGATGGGCGCTGATGCATTGGAAATGTTGCTGGGAAGAATTCAGTTAGATGAACTTTCTTACCAGCTCCGTCACCAGGCAGCTACAGACACATCACAGCAACGTAAGGCTGAAGCATTGAAGCGTTTGAAAGTAGTAGAAGCTTTCCGCGATGCGAGCACACGCATTGAGAACAAACCACAATGGATGACCATTAAGATGGTTCCTGTGATTCCTCCGGAATTGCGTCCTCTTGTGCCGTTGGATGGAGGCCGTTTTGCTACATCAGATTTGAATGACCTTTACAGACGTGTTATTATCCGTAACAACCGTCTGAAGAGATTGATTGATATTAAAGCTCCAGAAGTAATTCTTCGTAACGAGAAGCGTATGCTTCAAGAGGCGGTTGACTCATTGTTCGACAATTCACGTAAGGTGAATGCAGTTCGTTCCGATGGTAACCGTGCGTTGAAATCTTTGAGCGATATGTTGAAAGGTAAGCAAGGACGTTTCCGCCAAAACTTGCTCGGTAAGCGTGTTGACTATTCTGGCCGTTCAGTAATTGTTGTTGGGCCGGAATTGAAATTGCATGAGTGCGGTTTACCAAAAGATATGGCTGCTGAATTATTCAAGCCATTCATTATACGCAAACTCATTGAAAGAGGAATTGTGAAGACAGTTAAGTCAGCTAAGAAAATAGTTGATCGTAAGGATCCTGTAGTTTGGGATATTTTGGAAAACGTATTGAAAGGACATCCTGTTCTTTTGAACCGTGCTCCAACGCTTCATAGACTTGGTATCCAGGCTTTCCAACCTAAGCTGATTGAAGGAAAAGCTATTCAGTTGCATCCGCTCGTTTGTACTGCGTTCAATGCTGACTTTGACGGTGACCAGATGGCTGTTCACGTTCCGCTTGGACAAGAAGCGATCTTGGAAGCTTCCTTATTGATGCTTTCATCACACAACATCTTGAACCCTGCAAACGGTGCGCCTATCACAGTTCCTTCTCAGGACATGGTGTTAGGATTGTACTACCTCACGAAGGGAAGAAAAGGAGAGAAAGGGGAAGGAAAAACATACTATTCACCTGATGAAGTGATCATCGCTTACAATGAAGGCAAGCTTTCTAAGCATGCTTTGATTAAAGTAAAAGTGAATGTAAAGGATAAGAAGACAGGCGAGATTTCCAGAAAGACTGTTGAAACAGTTACGGGTCGTGTAATCTTCAATCAGGTAGTTCCTCAGGAAGTTGGTTTCGTTGATGAGCTTTTGACCAAGAAGAAACTTCAGACAATCATCGCTGATGTTTATAAACTGGCGGGTCAGGCGAAAACAGCGAAGTTCCTGGATGATATTAAAGAACTTGGTTTCCAGATGGCTTACCGCGGAGGTTTGTCGATGGGATTGGGTGATGTAAAAATACCTGCAGAGAAAAAGAAATTAGTAGAAGAAGCTCAGAAGGAAGTTGATTCTGTGTGGAACAACTACATGATGGGATTAATTACCGATAACGAGCGCTACAATCAGGTAATCGATATCTGGACTCGTACAAACACGATGTTGACCAACACGCTGATGAAGCAGTTGGAAGAAGATCATCAGGGATTCAACTCGATCTACATGATGATGCACTCTGGTGCCCGTGGTTCTCGCGAACAGATTCGTCAGTTAGGTGGTATGCGTGGTTTGATGGCGAAGCCTCAGAAAAATTTGGCAGGTTCCGTTGGATCTATCATTGAAAACCCGATCCTTTCAAACTTCAAAGAGGGATTGGACGTGTTGGAGTACTTTATCTCTACACACGGTGCGCGTAAAGGTCTTGCCGATACAGCGTTGAAGACTGCCGATGCAGGTTACCTGACCAGAAGGTTGGTAGACGTTGCTCAGGACTTGGTTATTACGGAAGAAGATTGCGGAACACTTCGCGGCTTGACCGTAACAGCGTTGAAAGATAATGAAGATATCGTTGAGCCTTTGTCAGAACGTATTGTAGGACGTACTTCTGTACACGACATCTACGATCCGGTAACAGATAAACTTATCTGTGCTGCGAATGATGAGATTACAGATGAGATCGCGAAGCAGATTGACGAAACTAGCATCGAAGAAGTAGAGATTCGTTCTGTACTTACTTGCGAGACTAAGTTTGGTGCATGTGCTAAATGCTACGGTCGCAACCTGGCAACTGGTAAAATGGTTCAGGCAGGTGAAGCAGTAGGTGTAATTGCTGCGCAATCAATTGGAGAACCTGGTACACAGTTGACACTTCGTACATTCCACGTGGGTGGTACTGCATCGAACATTGTGTCTGATGCAAACATCAAAGCGAAGTTCTCAGGAACTGTTGAGTTTGAAGGAATTCGTACAGTCGATACAACAGACAAAGAAGACAACAAGGTTCAGGTTGTGATGGGCCGTACAGGTGAAATCAGAATTCTTGATTCTGAAAAGCGTGTATTGATTACCAACAACGTTCCTTATGGTGCATTCCTTCGTATAAAAGATGGAGCGAAGGTAGAGAAGGGCGAAGAGCTTTGCTACTGGGATCCTTATAATGCCGTGATCTTGTCTGAGTTTGATGGTGAGATCGGATATGAGGCGATCATCGAAGGTATTACCTACAAAGAAGAGTCTGATGAGCAGACAGGTCACCGTGAGAAAGTGATTACAGATACTCGTGATAAGACGAAGAACCCTGCAATCATTGTAAATGGTAAGAACGAAAGCAAAGGATATAATATTCCGGTAGGTGCTCACTTAGCTGTAGATGAAGGTGAGAAGATAAAGGCGGGTCAGGTGTTGGCGAAAATCCCTCGTACAATGGGTAAGTCACGCGATATCACCGGTGGTCTTCCACGCGTAACAGAATTGTTTGAAGCTCGTAATCCTTCTAACCCGGCTGTGGTTTCTGAGATTGACGGTGTAGTAACTTATGGAGGTATTAAACGCGGTAACCGTGAAATCTTCATCGAGTCGAAAGACGGAGTGCAGAAGCGTTATTTAGTACCGTTGTCTAAGCACATTCTTGTGCAGGATAACGACTTCGTAAGAGCAGGTCAGCCATTGTCAGATGGTGCGATCACTCCTTCAGATATTTTGTCGATCAAAGGACCGACTGCTGTGCAGGAATACCTGGTGAACGAAATTCAGGAAGTATACCGCTTACAAGGTGTGAAGATCAATGACAAGCACATTGAGTGTATTGTAAGCCAGATGATGCAGAAAGTTGAAATCATCGATTCAGGTGATACTACCTTCTTGCCTGGTGAATATGTTGATCGTTTTGAATTCCGCGAAGTGAACGACTTAGTACTCGACAAGAAAGTTGTCACAGATGCAGGTGATTCTCAACGCTTCAAAGTGGGACAGATCATCACAGCACGTGAGTTGCGCGATGAGAATTCTTCGTTGAAGAGAAAGGATCAGAAGATAGTAGAAGTTCGCGAGGCATTGGCAGCGGTTTCAAGACCTACTTTGCAAGGTATCACACAAGCTTCGTTGAAAACTGAAAGCTGGTTGAGTGCAGCGTCCTTCCAGGAAACTACGAAGGTGTTGAGCGAAGCTGCTATTCGTGGTAAGGCTGACCAGCTCATGGGCTTGAAAGAGAACGTTATTGTTGGTCACTTGATTCCGGCTGGTACAGGTCAGCGCAGATTTGAAAACCTGATTGTTGGTTCTGAGGAAGAATATCAACAATTAGTAAATGCTCCTGAACGCAGATCGAAGGAGAGAGAATTGGCTGATTAATTCTAATATGAGATAATTTGAAAATGTGCGAGTGAGTTTCATTCGCACTTTTCATTTCTTCTCATCTTAATTTTCAAATCTTTAAATTGTTAAATCTTCAAATTGGAATGTTATGGCAGAGGATAAGAATGCACCCCAACAGAACCAGATCAACATAGAACTATCAGAAGAGATTGCGGAAGGTATATATTCAAACCTTGCTATGATTGCACATTCCAATAGCGAGTTTGTTATTGATTTTATTCGATTGATGCCAGGTGTTCCAAAGGCGAAAGTAAAATCTCGAATTGTAATTACTCCTGAACACGCAAAGCGACTATTAGCAGCGCTGAAGGATAATATCCAAAAATACGAGGCGACATTTGGCCCTATCAAACAAACCAACGACATGCCTCAATTTCCAATGAATTTTGGAGGCACGATGGGCGAAGCGTAAGGCAAACTCTCTTCACCTTTCCTGATTTTAATCATTCCTTTTCTTTTTAGCATTGAGTAAGTTGGTCTTACAATCGGTGCAAGTATTCCGATGTATGGGTGAACTATTACAAAAAAATGGGGGACAAGCAATTTGATGGAAGATTGCTTCAAATAGCTGAACGGGCCATAGCGGGCTCGGGCGATGGTAGAATATCCAGGCAGGATGCTGAGAAATTATTGGAAGCTGTCAAAGACGGAAATGTCTTCACCTCGGTAGAAAAGGAAACTGTAAAATACCTTCATCAATATTTCAAATGGACTGATGTCGCGTGGGAATGGTTTTCCCAGCAAGTGGAGGCATGGCAAGGAGACTTTGAAAGACCCATACGAATGACGATTGAGGATCTTGCAAAGCAGCGTTTCCCTATGCATGATGTGCTCACCAATGAAGTTGACCGTATTGCACGTGAACATGTTCTGAAAGCTGCCACTGATGAGACTTATCAGGACCATGATGAGATTGCGTTGATTGTGCGTCTTGCAGATGGAAAGCGTGTCGAGGTTCTGTCGAATTTTATAGAAATGGCCGGCAATTTTGTCGAGTTACGAGGTGGATTTGATATTCCCGTAACAGCGATTGAAAAGGTAGAGATATGATTTTAACTACAGTTGTAACATTCCTATTTATCCATAACTTTTATTCGTTCCCATTTGGGTAGCAATAGTTGTATAATTGCTAAGGCCAGAAGGTAATTGGTGCCAGCCATGACAAATAACGGAAGGTATCCAAACTTGACGCGTATTATTCCGGAAGTTGAAGCTAGAAGAATTCCACTTAAAGAGCCAAAAGTTCCGGCAATTCCAATTACAGAGCTCACATTACTCTTTGGAAACAAATCAGACCCCATAGTATACACATGAGCCGACCAGCCCTGATGCGCAGCTGTCGCCACGGCTATGAGGGCCACAGCTATGAAAATATTATTTGTAATGGATGCAAAAAAGATAGGCACAACACAGACCGCGCAAATCAACATCGTTGTCTTTCGCGCCCGCCCTACATTCCATCCCAGGCTTATAAATTTGGATGACAACCACCCAAAGAAGATGCTACCAAAATCAGAAATCAAATAGATTATCAAAAAGGGTATTCCGATATTTTTAAGATCAAGCTTTTGATCCAATGATTCACTTGAATTAAAGAAATCGGGGAGCCAGGTGAGATAGAAATACCAGATCGGGTCAGGAAAAAATTTACTGGCAATCAAAGCCCATGTTTGCTTATAGCGAAATAATTTTTGCCACGGAATTTTTTCCTCTTCAGGATCAATAGAGTTGGAGCCATCTGCAGATACAGATTGATCATGCTTCGGATTTTTATAAAACTTCAACCACAACGCGATAAGTAAAAAACCAAGTAATCCTGTGAGGACAAATGCTGCACGCCAGCCGTAGCGTATGGTGAGATATGGAACAGCAAAAGCCGTAACGATCACGCCAATGTTTGACCCGGCATTGATGATGCCATTGGCAAGTGATCTTTCCTTTTTTGGAAACCACTCTCCAACAGATTTACTCGCGGAAGGGAAATTACCCGCCTCACCAATTCCCAACATGAACCGCGCAATGCTCATCTGTCGGATAGAATTTACAAGTGCATTGGCGATGCCCGCAAGGCTCCACAAAAAAATGGATAATCCAAAGCCCATGCGTGTTCCCACTTTGTCGATGAACCAGCCGACAAATAAAAAGCCGATGGCGTAAGCAGTTTTGAAAGCAGCATCTACATAGCCCATTAATTCTTTGAAGTGATTGACATCAGCGTCTGTAAGCGTAGCTGACTCGGGCAAGCCCAACATGGTTTTGCGAAACGATTCATCAATCATCGTGAAAGACAAAACATTTCTGTCGATGTAATTAATAGTTGTGGCAAAAAATAGAAGGGCAACAATCCGCCAGCGATAATTAGCTATGAAACTTGTGGATGAATTATTCATATTTGCTAAACTCCACTGTAAGCACCAAAGCCTCCGTCCACTGCCACCACGGTACCTGTTACAAACCTGGAAGCATCACTACATAGCCAAATTAATGTGCCTGTCAGTTCATCGGCCACGCCAAATCGTTTCATTGGGGTTTGTGTAATTACTTTTTGTCCGCGCTCGGTGAGTGAGCCATCTTCGTTCATAAGAAGTTTTCTGTTTTGCTCGGTGATAAAAAAGCCCGGTGCAATCGCATTAACACGGATTCCTTCTCCATATTTATTTGCCATCTCCACTGAAAGCCACCTGGTGAAATTATCGATCGCAGCTTTTGCGAGTGAGTAACCCATCACGCGTGTGAGCGCACGCTGAGCTGCCATCGAAGAGATGTTGATGATCACACCTTTTTTTATTTGCGCCCAGCCTTTGCATAAAATCAGCGTAGGCAAAACACTTCCAGTAAGGTTGAGATCAAAGACTTTTTGATAATCTGAAATATTGAGATCGAAGAAATTTTGATTTGGCTGAATCACAGCACCTTGGAGATTTCCTCCCGCTGCATTTACTAAAATATCAATTGTCAAAAACTTTGATTCGATCTCCCGAGATGCCCGTTCCAAACTCAATTGATTTGTAACATCCGCTTCAACCGCCATACATGTTTGCCCAAATTCGTCTTGGAGCTTTTGGCTTAACTCATGTGCCAATTGTTTCCGCCTGGCAAGAATGACTACATTAGCCCCTGCTCCCGCCAGCGCTTTTGCCATTTCGCGACCAAGTACTCCAGTGCCCCCGGTAACAACGGCCACTTTATCTTGTAATGAAAATTGATCTTGCAGGAATTGAGCTGACGATGGCATTCTATATCGAAGAGTTAATACTTAAAAATTTTACCACCCGCCATCACTTCCTGATTTTGTTCATCGAAAGTGGCTTTGGTTCCGGTTCTTACAGCAGCATTGGTCATAATTACTGCAATGGCGTGCATGTAACCTGCTTCTACAGGCGCGTTGGTTTCTTTTCTGCTGCGCACACACTCCATCCAATTACGGACGTGGTTGGAAGTAAGAACATCTCCACCTGTAATAGCAGAAGCAACTACTTTTTCAGCCCTGGCAGATATATCAACTTCGGGTAGCAAGTTTGCTTTCATGTTCATTGCTTTTGCGAAGTTTTCTGTCAGCCCTCCTTTAGGAGTTACTTTGTTAGTGATCAGATTTAATTCTCCGCCATTTGAAAAATAAATTTCTGTGGGACGCTCATCACCATTGTGCATTCGTGATGCGAACGTAACCTGAAACCCCGATGTAAGATCATTGGTTGGTCCATAATCGAATACAGCTGTTGTAGTGTCCCAATTTTGACGTCCATCTTTCCACATGTAAACGCCACCGTTGGCAACCACACTTCGTGGATGTTGCAACCCGGAAAACCAATGCACAGTATCAATCTGATGACTCATCCACTGCCCCGGCATACCTGAAGAATAAGGCCAGAAAAGCCGATACTCTAAATGTTTGCGGGCGTCAAATTTTTCAAACGGACGATTCATTAAAAATCTTTTCCAGTCGGTATCTTCTTCTTTCATTTTGGCAACCAGCTCAGGTCTTCGCCAGCGGCCGGGTTGATTCACGTTCCACGTAAGCTCAACCATTGTGATGGGACCGAATTTCCCACTCTGAATAAATTCCGCAGCAGCGTGATAGTTGGAGCCGCTTCGCCTTTGAGAACCAATCTGAATGATTTTTTTAGACTCTTTAATTGCCTTTAATGCAGCACGATTGTCTTCCATGGTTTCGGCAAATGGTTTTTCTACATAGGCATCGCAGTTGGCTTTTACAGCTTCAATCGCATGAAGCGCATGTTGAAAATCAGACGTGCTGATGAAGACGGCATCTACTCCTTTGCCTGCATAGAGCTCTTCATTATTTCGGTAAGCGGTGATGTCATGTCCAAATTTTTCTTTGAGATAACTTTGGCCTTCTTCTCGCCTGATTTTCCAAATATCAGAAACGGCAACAATGTCGAAGTTCAATTCTTTGTAATGATTGAGATACGCTGGAAGCAACGAGTATTTGAAACGATCTGAAAAGCCAACGACTCCAATGCGCACGCGATCATTGGCACCTAAAATACGCGCATAACTTTTTGCACTCAAGCCCAAGCTTCCAACATATGCGCCTGCAGTAGCCAACATAGAGCGCTTAATAAATTCCTTTCTTTTCATTTCTTAAAATTTAAGGATTTGAGACTTTTGATTTAAGATTTCTATTTCTGCTTTTTAAGTTGATAAGTTTTTGATCTAAATTCTAAAATCCAGAATCAAAAATCTAAAATGTTTTTATTTTAATACTCCTGAACGAAACATTATCGCCATGGTCCTGAAGTAAGATTCTTCCCTTTTCAGCCATTCCGAAATCAGTCCATTGTGCATATTTACTTCGCGCAACTAAGGCTTGATAAATGGGCGAGCCGCGCACGTACTCAACAACTTTATAACCATTAAGCCAATGCTCAACGCGATTGTCAGGATAAACAATTATGCGCCCAGAATTCCATTCACCAATTTTATGCAATCCTCTCTTAATTTTTAACGAAGGGATTAAGTCGTAAAGGGAAGCTAGTGTTCTGTTGCCAACTACGCCAAGCTTTGCAT
>CAZNCO010000111.1:0-10386 GCA_964571345.1 uncultured Ohtaekwangia sp. | reverse complement strand
GGTAGTAGAGGCACAAGCAAATAATGTTTGTGTGTCAACTTTTTCAGCTTTACCAAGCTCCCGCACACCGTAGCCTTTCTTCAAAATTACTTTTCCATCTTTCACCACCACCACGGCCATGCCCGGCACTTGCCAATCGTTGCGGGCTTTTTCAATATAAGCATCAAAGTCTTTTACTTTTTGTTCCAGCGTTTGAGCGAAGCTCTGTACTGCAAAAAAGAGTGGTACAAGGAGTAGCAATTTTTTCATGGGATATTTTTGTTAAAGTAAAATAGTGATGTTTTGATTCGTTTAGTACTATTTTTTGATCAGTGGATGGAAGAAACTAAGAACCTCTCAGTAAATAAATTATTCGATCCAAGTTTGTTGTTTCAGTATTTCAAGAATTTTCTTCCTGAATTCTTCCCTTGGAAAAGGTCTGTTGCAGAGCACTACATACAGAATACCCTTATCGGGAATGGATACATAATCAGCATAGAACCCGCCTTGTGTGCCGGTGTGTGAAATTATCTTTTGTCCGTCATCGGTATTTGTGATCACCCAACTGTAGCCATACTCTGCGGGCTCACTGCTCTTCCAGTTTCGAAAAGTTTTTATGGTGCGAGTGTCCTCGATCACATTTGTTGGTAGAAATATTCCTTTGCGAATGGCTTGCTCGTACTTCGCGAGTTCTTCTACCGAACTCCAGATACATCCATTGCCTGCGGCAGCAAAAGTGGGCTCTTCCATATAATCCTTTTCGATGAATTCATTCTTGATTTTCAGATAGGCATGTGATACACCTTTTTCTGGAAATGTTCCGTCTGTGATCTTACTGTTGGTCATTCCGGAAGGTGTTAGAATCTTTTCTGTTACAAATTCCTGCCATTTTATACCCGAGACTTTTTCTACGATTAATGCAAGACCGTTAAACGCAGGGTTTGAATATTCATAGCGTTCACCGGGTTGAAACTCCAATGAATCATTCAAAAGAATGGGCGCCCAGTTCTCGGCATCTTTTGCGGTGAGCAGCGCTATGCTATCCAAATGATCTCTGCGATTATCATGCAAGCCCGAGGTGTGTGTGAGAATGTTTTTGAGTTTCACTTTTTCAGCGATCGACTTGTTTTTGAAATCAGGAAAATACTTTATGACGCTATCTTCCAGCGAAAGTTTTCCTTCTTCGCGCAGGATGAGTGTGGCATTGGACACAAACGATTTGGAAATAGAGCCGATGTTAAAAATAGTTTGTGGTGTGATCTTCTCTTTTGTTTTCAGATCAGCAATACCATAACCTTTCTCAAAAATGATTTTATCCCCTTTCATGATCAGGACAGCTCCACCCGGTTCATCCGCTTTGAATTCATTGGAAAACAATTGATCAATTTCATTTGCTGTTTTTTCTTCTTTGGAAGGAGAGCAGGCGATGGCGATCAGGGTAAGGAATAGATAAAGTTTTCTCATATGTAAAGATCGTTGAATATAGTTTAAAATAAAGCAAGAATTTTTCGGTTATTCAACTTGTAACTACCTTGACTCTCCAAAAGAGAAAGGATACATGAACTTGTATTTGATACTATGACCGGAGTAGTTTTTAAAATGGTTGGGGCTGTTATTCGATGGTCTTTTTTTCTGGGAAAAAAATCGTGTGACGAGGTATTGGATAATTATGAGGCCAACTACTGGACAGGATTAATGGTGTTTATGACACTCGTACTTTCTACGATTTATTTTGTTGTTTGAACCTGCGGAGAATCAGGTTGTGATAATTACGTTTCGTCCGCAAACCGAAAACCAATCCTTGTCTTTCTTTGGTAGATAAAAAATGACACGATGCAATTATGTTCCTTTCAAACAACACTAGCAATTCCTTCGAGCATCTCGCACTTTTTATAACACAGATAATCCGTGCGACAAATTTCTCATTGCTTATGGATAGCGAGCAGTCGCACGTCAAAGGGGTTCGTGGCCTCCGGCCACGAACAAGTCTGTCG
Source organism: uncultured Ohtaekwangia sp. (assembly GCA_964571345.1). Lineage (GTDB taxonomy): Bacteria > Bacteroidota > Bacteroidia > Cytophagales > Cyclobacteriaceae > ELB16-189. The sequence goes on along the minus strand of CAZNCO010000111.1, from coordinate 8,413 downwards.
CGGAAATCGCTACGCGATTTCCGCCTTCTATGCGCGAGCACGAACTATGAATTAGATTTCAAATTCAGACGCGCATGTTCGATGCCTTCTGAAAGGGCCGCCTTATTTTGGATGGCTACCATCCATCTTTTGCTGTAAAACACGAGCTTTTTAAGTCTATGACCGCTTGACAAGCTGCTTCCCCTGTGAATAATGTTCAACACTTGTTAAAAAGCACGAAAAAAGGGCAATTACTGCAGTGGGTTCGCAGGCTGTCCGCAGCACTTTCGGTCAAACGCTTCAAAAACGCACTTTACTGCAGACATACTGGGAACATGGTGCGGTCATTGTGGGGACGTGGTGCGGATAAATAGCTTTGAATGTCCGATCCGGAAAAACCTTTACAGGTAGAAATGTAATCCGGCTCAAACTTTACAGGGTAAATCTAAGACCGGCCTGGGATACAGTTATTGTTGCATCTAATTTAATTCATTATTGCTAATGGCTAGTCAAGCAGAACTGCAAAGAAAAATCTTGGACAGATTTTAGAGGAATCCTCCTGAACTGATATCCAATTTTAGTGAAGAGTCGATAGGAAATGGGCGCTCCTAAAAAGCTCAATTTTTTTTGTTGATTCATATTGGAACGTCTACCTGTTTCATTTCAGAACAGGTTGAAAACACTTCCATGTTTAATATAATGCTGGTAGGATGTTTTAAGGTTGGCATGAGTTTGGACCTCGGTAAAAAGTGGCTTGATCGATCGTAATCAAAATCAAAAAAAAACAAATCAATGACCCGGCTCACTACAATCGCTTGTTTACTCATCACCCTCAGCGCGTTCAGTCAAAAAATGGATTCGATGATCCAAGCTACGCATCCTGAATTTATTTCAGGTAAAATCCCAACGTATTATTCGTCTGGTAATAAAGACGCTGCCCTAAAGATTCAACACATTGCCGCCTCAGTGGTGGATTATTATGAAAAACTTTACGCCACCAGTTTCAAAGTAAAGCTGGCCGTGTTGGATTCAACCCATTGGCTAGATAATATGGTGCCGTACGGTATAATATTCAGTTATAAAGACTGGGTGATCATGCATCCGGGTATGAGATTTGAAAGTTTTCAAGCCGTATATAGCATGCAGAACTTTAACGATGTCACTCGTAAAGCTATGAAAGCAAGAAATATTTCAGGCGATCAGATCGTGGAATCGTTTTTAGAGTTCTATACCGCTCATGAATTAGGTCATTATTTTTTAAATTCATTATCGGGAGCCAAATACCCCGACTATTTTACAAACGAATGGATGGCCTCGTACTTTGCCTACCAATATTTGAAAATCAATAAGCCATCGTCATTGGTCGCATTTGAGTTGTTTTGCCAGTTGTACCGGGATAATATCAAGCCCGAACATACTTCCGTAGTATCGTTTAACACCCAGTGGGGTAACGATGGCATCCCAACTTATGGATGGTATCATGTGAACTTTTACTTTTTGTGCAAGGATGTATTGAGTTGAGCAGGCGATAAGCTGATCCCACAGTACCGAAAAGCATTTCCCAAAGGAGAAGCTCAAAAATTCTCTGCTCAGCAGATTGTCGGAAGGCTCGGTATGTGTGTTAGCGTGCTAAACGACTTCGAGGCTCGGCTTAACAATAGGCGACCCGGTAATTAAAATATTGCATTGCACAAATCGCGACATATCCTTGAGAGGAATCCGGGCCGAAAACGAATTGACTATGATTATGTATCTGCGATCCTGAAATGGTTGATCCCTCTGAAAATCTAAAAGATTGAAACTCGTTCGAAGGAATTTGACACAAGCATTTGTACAATTCTTATTCAAACGACTTCAGGTGCAAAAGAAGCGATAAGGATTGTCCTTATGGAACATATTAGCCTGATCATTTTGCTTTTTTGAAAATCTGAATAATGGCCACGCTGGCAATCACCACCCACACTACATTGATGAAAGCAGAAGGGTAGGCTGAATAATAGATCGTATTGATGATGAGAAAAATTCCACCTGTTAAGTTCAGGAGCTGGAAGAGGAGGGAATCCGATTTTATTTTTTGATAACTGTTCAGTCCGTAGGCAGCAATTACTTCTACCGATCCGATCCAGCCAATGATGTCGATGATTAATTTCATCTGTTAGTAGTTTTTTTGTTTAAAGTCACGTGGAATTCGCATGCAGATAATACCATTTGGTATAGTTCTCCTTATGCTCAATTCATGCCGGTTACAATGGTATTTAAATTTTAGTACAACTGTCTGAAAAAATTCCAGATTTCTTTTTCGGCTGAAAAGTCGAGGCACACTACTCCAACAATTCGTTTTCCTAGATACTGTTTGCCGCCTGGCCAGGTATGACCTCCGCCATGAATTTTAATTAACTGCACTTGCTCTTTTTTGCAGGTATAGTAAAATCGCTCTGCCATGCAGTTGTCATTTGGAGCTGTGTCTTTCATGAAGCTGACAGTCGGTTTTAGGTCGCAATCATTCAAACTGGTAAAGCGCGCGATACTTAAATCTGTGGACGTGCATTGGCTGCGTTTGAAAAACCTAGCGCGAATGGTGCCACCGTTGTAGGGTACTATCGGGTCATCGGTGCCATTAATCAGTAGCAGGGACACAGGATTCGAGGGTTTATACTCATTGAACAGGTTCATCGAGATCGTTGCGCACACAGGTGCAATCGCCTTGATCTGGTCGGGCAAGCGCAGGGCGAGGGCGAAGGAGAAAAATCCGCCATTGGAAATGCCAGTAAAGAAGATACGGTTATCGTCAATTGGATAATCTTTTTTGAGCTGCTGAAGGAGCTGGCGTATAAATTCAATATCATCATGCTTTTGCTGCTTCAGGTTCCTGCCATCGTTCCAGTGTTTCTTTATGCCGTTGGGATACACCACCAGGAATTTAGCAGTATCGGCAATCGCATTAAAACCATAATGCGCCATGGCTTGCTTTGCACTTCCACCGCCCCCGTGAAAAGCCAGTATCAATGGATGCTTTTGTTGGGTATTGAAATTGACGGGCAGATAAACAATGTATTCGCGCATGACACCATCCACAACTAGTTTTTTATTGACGATCTGTGAAAATCCAGATAGGCCAGCGAATACTAAACCGATTGCAAGCAGAATCAGGTTACTCAGAAACTTTACGCGAATGAAGAACATGATATAATTCAATACAATTTTTACATATTTACGAATTAAGTTTCTTCCTTTTGAAAAACCAGCGACTCAAATTTATTCTCATCGGTATTTCCTTCGCTATGCTTTGGGCTTCGGCCTCGGCTGCAGGAAAATTTGGATTACGATCGGTAGAACCTTTGTCTTTTTTTACCTACCGTTTTTTAGCTGCAGGAATAATTCTGATTGTGTTTGCCCATGTCGTTATGCGCTATCGCATGCCCGAAGGGAAAGAGTGGTGGCAGGTGACTGTATTTGGCGCGTTTAATACTACGCTATACCTTGGTATCTTCATCATTGCACTGCAGTGGGTGGCAGCAGGAATCACTACCATGGCCATCGCCTTGAATCCATTATTGATCAGTATCATGTCTGCTGTAGTAATGAAGCGTAGAGTGCTTGGAAAAGAGTGGGTCGGTATTTTGATTGGTATGGTGGGGGTGGCGCTTGCTACATTTCCACTGGTGCATTCAGGGCACTCCACCATTGGCGGTGTGCTATTAATTGTGCTTTGTATGGTGATGTATTCTGCAGGCTCTGTCTATTATTCAACTATTTTCTGGCAACTACAGCGTACCACTATTAATGCATGGCAGGTTTTCATCGGAGGCATTATGCTGGCGCCTTTCGCTCTTTACTTTCATCATGCTGAGAACGCGTATGACATGCGCTTCTGGCTCTCGCTCGCATGGCTGGTATTACCGGTTTCTATTGGGGCAGTTCAATTATGGTTACGATTGTTGAAAGAAGACACTGTTCGCGCATCCATGTGGCTGTTTCTTTGCCCCGTTTTTGGATTGGTTTACGCCACATTTTTGTTGGATGAACCTTTCACAATTTATACCGCCATAGGCGCAATATTTGTGATTGTTGCTTTATATATCGGACAGTCGAAGAATTAGAACAAACTCAAATTGTTTGCTGATTGAAGAAAGTTAATTCGCGATTTTAGTAGCAAGCCTATTCACAAGCTTCCATTGTTTCTTTGCTTTGATATACACTTCGGTGTATGCCAATTTTAAACTGAAAGGAGAACCATCGGCCATAAGCCCGGCAAAAGTTCCCTTTCCGCTCACGATGGCGGTACCATTTTCATACAGGGCTACCGAAGATTGTTCTACCTGGATGGAATTGTAAACTGGCTTGCCGGCTTTCAAATCATTAATTACATCTTGCTTGGCTTGAATCCACCCGTTGGAATGCGTATAGCGTACTGTTTTGTCCATCAGCCAATCCAACGAATCGTAATTCTTTTTGATAAACCACTCAAATTTTCTCAAGTGAAGTTTATTCACTTTATCTGCCTCAAGTGTTTGTGCGTGTATTTGAGAAGTAACTAAAAGGAATGCTGTGATGATGATAGGTTTCATTTTCATTTGGTAAGGTGGCAACTTAGGACATTAAGTTAGTTTATTTGTTTGACGTTTGCGATGCAGTAGCTCAAAGTTGGGCTGATATCAGTCAAATCTCCTTCTCCATCACCACCGTATCTTTCTCTTTGTAAATCAACCGGTGCGTGACTGACCAACCAAGTTTTTTATAAAGTGATTCGGCAGTGTTGGTGAACAATAACATTTTTTTGAACCCTAGTTTTAAAGCACGCTCTTCAATTTCTTTCATCATTAGCGTAGCAATGCCTTGGTTACGCTTTTCAGGAATGGTGTAAACAAGCCCAACCCACGGTTCGGCTGCTTTGAATTCAGGATGAACTTTTAATAGACCGACTTTCCAATGCAATCCACCTGACGCAATGGGGACATCTCCGTCTTTGAGGATTAAATGAAAAATGATATCGTCTTTTGAAAATCGTGTAAATCTTTCAGAAGTAATTTCAGGGGCGATGTTCCATTCATCGGAATACCATTTTGAAATCAGTAAAATCAATTCCTGATCATTGGGCGAAATTTCCTGAAAAGTAAAACAGTTCATGTGTGCATTCAATTGTAAACAGATAGAACGTAAATATCGTGATTGGGATTTGTTATCTTTACTTTATGAAGGTAGAAGAACCCGACTTGACCGGAACCTACAATTATGCCGACTACCTAACGTGGACGTGGGATGAAATGGTAGAGTTGATTCACGGGAAGATTTATAAAATGTCGCCTTCGCCCAATACGGCTCATCAACGAGTATCTGTAGAACTTCTCCGACAGATTGCGAATTTTCTGAAGGGAAAGAAGTGTAAAGTTTTTACAGCTCCCTTTGATGTGAGGCTTCCCAATTCAGATTCTGAAAGTAGCAATGAAAAAATCATCACCGTTGTTCAGCCTGATCTCTGTGTGATTTGCGATTCTAAAAAAATTGATTCCAAAGGTTGCCTCGGGGCGCCAGATTGGATTATCGAAATCCTTTCACCTCATACATCTGCAAAAGATTTGAATCAGAAATTCGATGTGTATGAGAAATCGGGAGTGAAAGAATATTGGGTTGTCCATCCTTTTGAACAAACAATCCTTGTGTACATTTTGGAATCAGGAAAATATAAAACTACGCAGCGGCCATTCGTCAAAGGTGATAAACTTTCGCCCATTACTTTGCCTGAGCTTACGATTGATCTTGAAGAGGTCTTTGAGGAACTTTAAGACTTGGAAAAAAGTTTTGACTGATATTTTCCTTTAACAGTTTTAAAATCTCATTTTAATTACCTTTGCAGCCTCGCTAAAATCGTAATTCTAAAATCTAAAATTCTCACTATGTCTACCGGATTTTTCAAAGTACCCACGCCTAGGAACGAACCTGTTTTATCATATGCTCCCGGAACTCCGGAGCGTAAGTTGTTAAAGAAGGCAATCGAAGAAGCACGTGCTCAGGTACTGGATATTCCGATGTACATCGGTGGAGAAGAAGTTCGCTCGGGGAACTTGAAAAAACTATCGCCTCCACATGATCATCAGCATTTGCTGGGTAACTATCACCAGGGAGACAAAGGACATGTGAAGCAAGCCATTGATGCAGCCATGGCGGCAAAAGAATTATGGGCGGGGTTGAGCTGGGAGAATCGCGCAAGCATCTTCTTGAAAGCAGCCGATTTACTGGCCGGGCCGTATCGCTATAAGATGAACGCAGCTACTATGCTCGGACAATCAAAGAGCCCGTTCCAGGCGGAGATTGATTCGGCTTGTGAGCTGATCGATTTTCTCCGATTCAATGTGTCGTTCATGAGCGAGATTTATAATGAGCAGCCGATTTCTTCTCCAGGTGTTTGGAACCGGATTGAATATCGTCCGCTGGAAGGATTTCTATTCGCACTTACTCCGTTCAATTTCACAGCTATTGCAGGAAACTTGCCCACCAGCATGGCCATGATGGGTAACACTGTAGTATGGAAGCCTTCGAATACACAAATCTATTCAGCTAATGTGATCATGCAGGTGCTCAAAGAAGCAGGTCTACCTGATGGTGTTATTAACTTAGTTTATGTGAGCGGCCCTGATGCAGCAGATGTCATCTTCACGCACAAAGATTTTGGTGGTATTCAGTTTACGGGAAGTACCGGAGTATTTAATAGCATGTGGAAGACTATCGGAGAAAATATTTCAAAGTATAAATCATATCCGCGTATTGTAGGTGAAACTGGCGGTAAGGACTTCGTGATTGCTCACAAGAGCGCTAATCCGAAGGAAGTAGCAACTGCTTTGGTGCGCGGTGCGTTTGAATATCAAGGTCAAAAGTGTTCAGCGGCTTCACGTGCTTACATTCCTTCCAATATCTGGGAAGATGTGAAGAAGTACATGGTGGAAGACCTGAAGAGCATTAAAATGGGTGGAGTTGAAGACTTTGGAAATTTCGTGAATGCTGTGATTGATGAGAAGGCGTTTGATTCCATTTCAGGATACATCGAGAAGGCAAGGCAAAACCCTTTGAATGAAATTATTGCTGGAGGCAAGTATGATAAATCGAAAGGATATTTTATTGAGCCAACAGTGATTATAACGAAAGAGGCCGCATCGTTAACGATGTGCGAAGAAATCTTCGGGCCAGTGTTAACTATTTACGTTTACCATTCCGAAAATTTTGAACAGACCCTTGAGCTGGTTGATAAAACTTCGCCATATGCTTTGACGGGATCGATTATGGCAAAAGACCGCTACGCGGTGGAGCTGGCTACTAAAAAGTTAACCAATAGCGCTGGTAACTTCTACATCAATGATAAACCTACTGGAGCTGTTGTAGGCCAGCAGCCATTTGGTGGTGCCAGAGGATCAGGTACCAACGATAAAGCAGGAGCGAAGGTAAATTTGATGCGGTGGGTATCCATGAGAACCATTAAAGAAACATTTGTAACTCCTGTGGATTATCGCTATCCTTTTTTGGACAGGGAATAAACCTTTCTTAATTTCAGGAATAACTAAATTCCTCGTCTTGCGAGTTGGTATTAATCTGCTTTTCTTGTGGCTATGGATGCCATGCATGCTGATCGCCCAAACAGCAGAGGTTGATAGTTTGCGGGCACTCTTCCGATCTAGCAGCGGTAAAGATCATGTAGATGCTGCTAATGCTTATGCGTACCTGATTTCTTCGTACGACTTCCGGCAAGCCCTTACTGTTTTGGACGAGTCGTATCAGAATGCTAAAAGGCTGGATTATAAAAAAGGGATGGCGGAAGCCCTGATGCATCAAGGTATCATCCAATACAATGTCGGTAATGATAGCGTGGCAACGAAACTTTATAAACGTTCGCTGCAACTTTGTATGGGAGCAGACGCTCACCAGGTGCTTGGAAGACTTCTTACTGCGATTGCTATTTACTTCCAGAATGTGGATCAGCTGGATTCCGCGGAGCATTATTATAATAAATCATATCAAATACTGAAGGACAGCTCAAATGCACTTCATTTATCCTATTTGTATTTGAATCTCGCGGAACTAAAACACCTTCAAAATGATCGAAGATCTCAGCTTTCTTTTTTGAAAAGATGCTGGGAAATACGAAAACATTTAAAAGAGACGCATCCTTTTGTTTGGGCAGGAGTGGCACTGGCCGCCTACTACAATGAGAATGGAGATTTTAACGAGGCTATTAAATATCTTGATCAATCGCGGCAGGTATTAAAATCTGATACGATTGACAGCGAGGAGTACGCGATAATCAACTACCAACGCGGTGTGGTTGAAACCAATTTGGGTAACCATAAGAATGCGCTTCGCTTATTTTCACTCGCAAAGACCTACTACGAGAAAAATCCGTATTCTTTTGACTATGTGAACCTGCTGATTGAAATAGGGTATACAC
>CAZNCO010000110.1:0-10459 GCA_964571345.1 uncultured Ohtaekwangia sp. | reverse complement strand
GACTACGTGCAATAAGTGGCCTTGGTCTTGAGGATAATACCGGCCAGGGAGTAAATGTGATGGGTAAAGATAATGGAGTGGTGCAGGTTCGCCAGTTGAAGAAGATGAACTCACCGGATGTTAGGATTCTCGTGCCCAAGAATGTAACTATCTATTACCAGCATGAGTCGCAGTACGGTGGGGAGGCAAAATTTAGAAATCTTGAAAATGAAATTGAAGTCAACGCCAACTACAACAGCGTGGAACTTGAAAACGTAACAGGGCCGATGACGGTGAAGAGTGTATATGGTCATGTGGAGGCAGTGCTGGGGGGGAATTTGAAAAGCCCAATTTCAATCGTATCAGTGTATGGATATGTAGATGTTACGATGCCACTTGCCACAAAAGCAGATCTGAAGATGAGCACTTCTTATGGTGAGTTATACGCAGCTTCCGATTTTAAAATTGAATACGAGAAGCAGGGGGACATGACGCACTATGACGATAAAGTTACAGGTAAGATCAACGGTGGCGGTATCAAGATAGACCTCAGCTCTAACTACGGAAAGGTTTATCTCCGCAAGAAGTAAGACTTGACTCGGTGTTCTTTGCGGGAATGAAAACCACAGAGAACACGGAGTTCACAGAGAAAATCTCAATAAAATTTTAGAATTTATGAAAGCAATAATCTTTGCGCTGCTGCTTATTTCCTTTTCGGGAATAGCACAGACAACTTTGAACAAATCCATTGCACTTCAGCCCGGCCAAAAGATCAACATGAGTTTTGATTTTCCCGAACTTATCAAAGTTACTACATGGGATAAAAACGAAATTCTGATTACCGGTAGTGTGAGCATCAATGGCGGAGAGAATGATGATGCGTTTAAACTAGACTTTTCTTCTACGAGCAACGTGGTAAATGTAGAAGGTGAAATACAAGGACTGAAAAGTTTGCCGCACCGGGTTACCGTTTGGCACAAGGGATCAAAGATGATATTTAAATCGGAGGCGGATTACAAACAATACAAGAGGGAGAATAACATAGAATTCAGCACTATTAATAATGGCCCTGACATTGATATCTTCCTCGAAATCAAAGTACCGAAAAATGTTTTCACGAAAGTTCATTCCGAATATGGAACGGTAGAGATCAAGAATTTTTTCGGGCCTCTTGATGTGGATTCAACGTATGGCAAAGTAGATGCGGCCATAGATGAGAAAGCCGTGGGTGAGTTGACAGCTACTACCAACTATGGAGAGATATACACCAACATCACGGCAAAATTTAAGGGCGTAGAGGAGAGAAATTTTCATACAGTCGTTTCTGCGAAGCCTGGCACAGGGCCGAATTATAGTTTCGAATCTAAATACGGAAATGTGTATTTGAGGAAGGCAATGTGAGACTGAACATTTGAATGTTTTTCTCTGTACCCTGTGTTCTCTGTGTTTAAAATAAAATGAACCACGGAGGGCACAGAGCACCGCAGAGAAAATCACAGCGGGGTCGGATTGCCTTCCTATTTCCGACTAACTTTTCATAGATTGCGGCCTGAAATCATTCTCTATGAAAAAAGTAATTTTTATTTCTCTTGTCGCGTTGATGGGTTGTACAACGGCACAAATCAACCAGGCAGTTTCAGATGCCAATCAGGTTCTCAATGTTAATCAAGGCCCTACCACTGCTGAAGTGGGCGATGGACTGAAGGAAGCACTCACAAATGGAATTTCAAAAGGCGCTGATCTTGTTTCGGTTACTGATGGGTATTTTAAAAATCCTGAAATAAAAATTCCTTTCCCTCCGGATGTGAAAAAGGTGGAGGATAAGTTGAGACAAATTGGATTGGGAAACCAGGTAGATAAATTTGTGCTTACGCTTAATCGTGGTGCTGAGGATGCAGCTACGCAGGCAAAACCAATTTTTATTGATGCCATCAAGCAAATGACTTTTCAGGATGCGATGGCAATATTGAAAGGCCAGCCCGATGCCGCTACTCAATATTTAAAGAGGACGACAACAGCGCAGTTGAAAGAGAAGTTTATGCCGGTGATTCAAAACTCTCTTAACAAAACAGAGGCAACGAAATACTATAGCGATGTGATTGGCTCCTACAACAAAATTCCCTTCGTTGACAAAGTAAATCCTGATTTGAATTCGTATGCCACCGACATGGCAATTCAAGGCTTGTTCACGATGATTGCGAAAGAAGAATTGAACATCCGTCAGAATCCTGTTGCCAGAACTACCGACTTATTGAAGAAAGTGTTTGGCAGTGTAGGAAAATGATTTGAGGTGAGAGCACAAAGTCTAAAGCTGAAAGTTTTAACTCTAGACTTTTTAACTTTCTACTTTGTGCTTTTTACTTTAAACTTTGATCTTTTAACTACTCCTCTCAATTCACCCTTGAGTCGAAGCGGTTCACCTGAACTACTCCTTCTACCTTTTCCAATTTCTGAATCAGCATTTCTAGATGGCGGGTGTCGTTCACGTAAAGCATGATTTCACCGTTAAAGATGCCGTGATCTGTTTTGAACGAGAGTGAGCTCATGTTCACCTTCAGTTCTTCACTAATCACTTTACTTACATCATTGATTAATCCCACGCGGTCAGTTCCAATTACTTTTACACCCGTCAGGAAGGAGACTTCGTGCTGGCTTGTCCACTTGGCTTTGATTACGCGGTTGCCATGGTTAGCAAGCAGTTCCGCTGCATTAGGGCAGGTGGTGCGATGAATTTTGATGCCTTCACTTACGGTCACAAACCCAAACACCTCATCGCCCGGAATGGGCGTGCAGCATTTGGCGAGTTTGTATTCCACCACATCCATGTCTTCACCAATCAGCAAAGTATCTTCATGACGGCCTTTGGACTTGATTTCCTGCTCGATGGTTTTTACATCGGGCACGTCCAGGTTAGGATAGTTCTTGAGAGGAGCGGTCGGTTTGTGCTCGAAGAATTTTTTAAGGTCGGCAATGGTAATGATTCCTTTGCCAATCTTGAAAAGCAACTCAAGCTGAGAACTTACTTTAAAATACTCGCGCAGCTTTTCGTTAAGCTGTTGAGTTTGTTCTACTTTCAGGCTTCGCAGTTTGCGTGTCAGAATCTCTTTACCATCTTCAGCTACTTTCCTGCGATCTTCCTTCAAAAGATCTTTGATCTTAGCTTTTGCTTTCGGACTGCTTACAATTCGCAGCCAGTCTTCGGTTGGTTTTTGCTTGGCCGAAGTCAGGATTTCAATTTGGTCACCATTTTTTAAGATGTGGTTGATCGGTACAAGCTTTTGGTTCACTTTGGCGCCAATACATTTCGCACCAATGTCGGTGTGAATGTCAAAAGCAAAATCCAGAGCGGTAGCACCTTTGGCAAGTGTCTTTAATTCACCTTTGGGGGTGAACACAAAAATCTCTTCGTTGAATAAGTTGCCGCGGAAGTCATCAACAAACTCCAGGGCCGTGAGGTCTTGCTTCTCCAATGTTTCGCGCACTCGCACCAGCCACTTCTCCAGGTTCGATTCATACTTGGCGGCATTGTCTTTGTATTTCCAGTGAGCGGCATATCCCTTCTCTGCAATTTCGTCCATGCGCTTGGTGCGAATCTGTACTTCCACCCATTGCCCGTTCTTCGCCATTACCGTGGTGTGCAGCGATTCGTAGCCGTTGCCTTTGGGCGTGCTGATCCAGTCGCGCAGGCGATCGGGGTTGGGAGTATAATAGTCGGTGACAATCGAATACACTTGCCAGCAGTATGATTTCTCCTGCTCGATGGGCGAATCAATGATCACGCGGATTGCGAATAAATCATACACTTCTTCAAACGGAATGTTCTGTTTCCGCATTTTGGTGTAGATGGAGAAAATCGATTTGGGCCGGCTCTTGATTTCGTAGTCTACTTTGAGTTTGTCCAGCTCTTCTTTGATGGGCTGCACAAACAACTTGATGAAGCGGTTGCGTGAAGCCCGTGTTTCATTTATTTTATTTGAGATGTCATCATAGCTCTGGCGGTCGGTAAAACGCAGATACAAATCTTCGAGCTCCGTTTTAATAGCATTCAACCCAAGGCGATGGGCGAGGGGGGCATAGAGGTAGATGGTTTCAGAGGCCACCCGCAACTGCTTGTTACGCGGCATACTATCCAGCGTGCGCATGTTGTGCAGGCGGTCGGCCAGCTTGATCAAAATCACCCGTACGTCTTCGCTGAGGGTGAACAGCATCTTGCGGAAGTTCTCGGCTTGCGCAGAGGTGCCGTATTCAAATACGCCTCGTATTTTCGTGAGGCCATCTACGATGTGTGCTATTTTTTTTCCGAAGGTGCGCTCCAGGTCTACCAGCTGAATGTCAGTGTCTTCCACCACATCGTGCAACAAAGCCGCCACAATGGAAGTGGTGCCCAGCCCAATTTCTTCAATGCAGATTTCCGCCACACTTAGCGGGTGAAAAATATACGGTTCGCCTGATTTTCTGCGCATGTCCTTATGCGCCTCCATGGCGATTGTAAACGCTCGTTTGATCAGCTTTGCATCTCCGTCTTTTAAAACTGGTTTTGCTTTACGCAACAGCCTGCGGTAGCGGCCAATGATCTCGCGTTTCTCTTCAACAACATCAACTACCATTTTTTGGAATTCGAAACCTAATTTAACAATCAAATCCTATGCTACCTACCTGGTGCATGTTTTTTTAACGAATTGATGGAATTATTATTTGATTCTAACAACTATTTGGCGGCATGCTGACCGAAACGGCAGCACCGCGCTGTCCGCTATACTCCTCGCGTCCACCCGCTAATCCAGGCTGCTGCGGGGTGCCGCTTCCATCGCTTGCCGGAGATTACTCTTCTACCAGGCATTCCAAGCGTTCAATAAATTCCTTCTGTTGTTGCGGTGTGAATTTAACTTCTACGAAATTCTTACGGGTTTTATCGATGACGCTTTTCCGGGTTTCAATCCGCACGGTTTCGATTTCATCTGAAAGAAACATTCTAAATTCTTTCTTTTTGCCGAATGCCCCGCCAAAGAATGTGGCATAATCATTGTCGCAATTAAACTTGCCGTCCATCGGAAGCAATAGGGAAGCACCAGAAATAAACTTCACCTTCATCTTACTGTTTTCATCCAGGCAATCGCCTGCGCCCTTGATGAATACGGAGAACACAATCGCATCGTTAAATTGTTTGAGGTCAAACTCAAGCCGGTCTTCAGGCGAGTTGGCAACTATAAGTTTTTCCTTGAACTTCCGGGTAAAGGTGCCTTGTACCGAATCCATTTCTTCAACCATTTTTTCTGTACACTTTGAAGGCTGCGCAGCTTGCGCAAAACATGCCGAACTTGCTATCCAACAGAGTCCGGCAAATAATAAATGCATGGGATTCATATTGGAAGATACGAAGAATATTGAAGAGATACTCTTTGAGTAGATCTGTTTATGACTTAAAAAATAGAAACTCTTGATAAATGGGCTTGGTGCATATCGGAAGAAATTCATACCTGAAAACTTCTATATTTAGAGATGGCAATTACGCTTTCCCATGACAGCTTGACCATTGAAATTTTTGATGACCCGGCATTCGAGGAGTCGAGTGCTGACAAAAACCAGTATGACAAGGTCATTGAATTGGAATCTGAAAAACATATTCGGATATCAGTTCGGCATGGAATTAAAGTTTACCAAAACGAAAAACTCGTTTCGAGTGCTATAATAATAGGTCACGGAGGTGTTACAAGTGCACGCAATGGTGCTGCATTAATTGATCAGGATAATTTAATTATTTGCTGCAGCAATAATGTTTTTAGTTTGTCTCTTCCTCAATTAAAAGTGAACTGGTCAACGCAGGCCGACTGGGTCACTTGCTTCTCCATTCATCAATACAAGGATTCATTTATATCTGAGGGAGAGATGTCGGTGGCACGAATCGATAGAACGGGTATGGTACTTTGGAGTTATAGTGGTGCTGATATTTTTGTTTGCCCTGATGAAGGTGTTCCATTTGAAATGCATGAAGATTTCATTGCCCTTACTGACTTTGAGGAGAGTACTTATAAAATCGACTATGATGGAAATACAATTGAGTATATAAAATCAGAGGCAAGCAAGAATTTGAAGGTTGTTGAAGTCTCTCTCAAAAGTAAAAAGCCATGGTGGAGATTTTGGTAATTACTTTAAATACCCCGGCAACTCGACATCTTTTTTTCTATCCTCATCAACTATTGGTTGAAGGCGCTGCAGTTTGAGGGGTACTACTCCCGCCCACACATTCAAATCATAATCTTCTTCGTCATCTTTCGGGCCACCGGTGCGCATTTTGGCAGAGGCTTCTTCGATTTCAAAACTCAATACCATCGTGGCTTTCCATTCGCCATCGTTAGGCTCGCGCACGTCATCCCAACGACCCGGTTGTACCTTGTTAGTGAATGCTTCCAACGCATTGTAAAGTTCCTGTTTGTCTTCTACCAGCTCTGCGTGGCTGAATACAACCACTGACCTGTAATTTACCGAATGGTGAAAGGCCGACCGTGCAAGTACTAATCCATCGATGTGGGTAACACTAATGCACACAGGGCTCTTCTTGTCACGCAGTTCACGCATGTAAAAACTTCCGACTGAGCCGTGTACGTAAATTTTATTTCCGATGCGAACAAAGCCTGTCGGAATCTGAAAAGGTTGCCCATCGCGTACATAGGCGAGTGTGCATACCAATGCATCATCCAGGATAGCGTAAACAGTTTCCTTGTCGTACACTCCTCTTTTGGAAAGACGGGTGATCTCAGTTTTGTCGGTTACCGGAAATTTTTCCATGATCTTGTTTTTTTTTGAGTGTCAGTTTGAGCCTGTTGAAAACTGACTTTGATTTACGCTTCGACAAGCTCAGCCTGAAAGGCTATTCTATTTTAATCGTAATCTTTCCAAAGTGATGCTGACTTTCCATATACTGAAAGGCGTCATTGATCTTCTCCAGCGGAAATTGCTTGTCGATAACGGGAATGATTTTACGACTTTCCATCATATCAATCATACTCAGAAATTCATCCCGTGTGCCCATAGTGCTTCCAAGAATGGAGAGTTGTTTCCAATACACCAGGCGCATGTTAATCTCTGACATCGGCCCGGCTGTTCTTCCAAAATTTACGATACGGCCTCCGGGCACAGCCAGTTCTACTAACTTTCCAAATTGATTTCCTGCGGCACTGTCGATAATGATATCAAAACCTCCTGTCAGTTTTTTGGCTTGCTCAGCCCAATCTTCCGTCTTATAATTAAATCCGCCAACAGCGCCCAATGATTTTGCTTTTGCGATTTTTTCTTCTGAGCCTGACGTAACAAAAACTTTGGCTCCATAAGCAACTGCCATTTGAAGAACATAGATGGCAGCACCACCGCCAATGCCGGTGATCAATACTTTTTCATTTGCCCGCAGGCGCGCTTTAGAGAACAGGGCGCGATACGCAGTGAGAGCTGCTAATGGTAAAGCAGCAGATTGTTCAAAATTGAGATGCTCTGGTTTTTCAAAAATGTATTTTTTTGAAATCACGATGTATTCTGCAAACGTTCCGTTATCCGGAAAACCGAGAATGCGAAACTCATGACCTTGCACAATCGGGTTGTTGCCCCAATCAAGGCTCGGATGAATGATTACTTCCATGCCAATCAGGAGCGGATCGGCATCATCGCCTACAGCATCCACCACGCCACATCCACAGGAGCCAAGAATCACACCGTTCGCACGAGGTGATTCTTGCTCTTGTTGAATCCAAAGGTCTAAATGATTGAGCGAGGCATAGTGAAGTTTAATTCGAACCTGGTCCTTAATGGGCTTCGGCTTGTCAAACTCTTCCACACTCAAGGGTTTCCCTTTTCCCTTGAAGACAGCAGCTTTCACTATGGACTAATTTTTAACGAACCGGAAAATTCCAACCGTGAGCATCTGGCTCAGCACCCATGCGGATGTCGTTCAGTTTTTTCTTCACGCGCTGTTGGAAGCTGGAGGCATCAGCCGCTGGTAAGTTATGGTCTGTTCCATGAATAGAAATAGATGCGATTGGGCTGACAACCGCTGCTGTGCCTACACCAAATGCTTCGGTGATCGTTTTGTTTTTGAAGGCTTCCTCGATTTCTGCCACCGCTACTTTCTTCAACTCAACTTCCATACCCATCTCTTTGGCGAGTGTGATGATGGAATCGCGGGTAACGCCATCAAGAATTGAAGTTGATAGTTTTGGAGTCACCAATTTTCCATTGATGACGAACATCACATTCATCGCACCTGATTCATCGATATATTTATGTTCTTTGGCATCTGTCCAGATGATCTGATCGAAGCCTTGTTTCTTCGCTAACTCAGTTGGATAAAATGCACCACCGTAATTGCCGGCACACTTTGCAAATCCCGTTCCGCCTTCGGCTGCGCGCACGTATTCTTCTTCTACTTTCACGCGAACGGGTTTGCTGAAGTACGGGCCAACCGGACTTGAGATGATGATGAAATAATAGTTATCTGAAATTTTCACGCCCAGCCTGGCTTCAGTTGCAAACACGAATGGGCGCAGATAGAGAGCGGAGCCTTCGGAGGTAGGAATCCAATCTCTGTCAATATCTACAATAGCTGCGAGGCTATTCATAAATAGCTCTTCAGGTATTGCGGGCATGCACATGCGCTCCAGCGATTTATTCAAACGCTGTGCGTGGCGCTGCGGGCGGAAGATATTTACTTCACCTTTGCTGTTTTTGAAAGCCTTCATTCCTTCAAACACAGACTGTCCGTAATGAATGGATAGCATTGCTGGCGACAATTGCAGGTCACCGTAGGGAACTATTTTAGGTTCGTGCCATGCACCGTTTTTATATTCAGCAATCAGCATGTGGTCGCTGATATGGTTTCCAAAACCAAGGTTGGAAAAATCAACAGAAGATAAACGAGAGTTTTTCACTCGTTCCACCGGATAAGAAGCAGTCATCACAGCCATGTTGTTTATTATTTAATTGTACGTAAAAATACTTTAGTTCCTGATCAATTAAAACCCTTTTCCAAAACTTCGTTCAGTGCCTGCCACGCTATCTCTACATCACGGGTCTCGGTCAGCCAATTGCTGAAAGCCGCGCGAATGCCGGGCACTCCGTTATACATTGTGGGTGTGAAAAATGCGCGGCCATCATCTCTCACCAAATTTAAGAAGGAGCGCACTTCGTCCATTGAAATATTATTTCGCTTTACGCTGAAGCAGACAACGTTCATCCGAACAGGAGCAAGCAGATTAAAATTTTCTGAGGATTCAATTTTATCACCCAACAGTTTTGCGCAAGCACAATTGCGCTCTACAATTTCTGCATGGCCATTTTTGCCATACGCCATCAACGTAAACCATGCAGGCAGCGATCGCCATCTCCGTGAGTTCTCAGGAGTATAGTGAAAGAAGTCGGGGCTGGCTGCGTGGTCACTAAGATAAGCAGCACTGTTTTGAAACACTTTTAGTTGAAGTGCAGTATGCCGTGTGAACTGCATAGCTGCATCGTAAGGTACATTGAGCCACTTGTGCGCATCCACGCAAACCGAATCAGCATGCTCGATCCCGCGCATTAAATGGTTGAATTTTTCTGATAGTGCTGCAAAGCCACCAAAGGCCCCATCTACGTGCAACCAGAAATTGTATTTTGATTTTAGTTTGCCGATCGCGTCTAAATCATCGAAGTCGACAGTGTTCACAGTTCCTGCATTGGCGATTACAACAACAGGTACAGTTGAGTTCTGTTTCAAAAAAATTTCAAGTGCTACAAGATCAACCGCTTCGCGGTCGGGAAGAGCCGGAAGTTTTGTCAACGCTTTTCTTCCCAGCCCAAGCATTGCCAGTGATTTATAAATACTAGAGTGAGGAGTGCCACTTGCAATTTTGATTTTCTCCAACCCCATCAGACCATTTTCACTCACATCCACTCCTAGTTTTTCTCCCGCCCATTGCCTTGCCAATGAAAGTCCAACAAAGTTGGAAATCGTAGCTCCAGTAACAAACGACCCGGTGAACTCATTTGGTAAACCTAAAAGTTGCTTCAGAAAATGAAAGCTCTGCTTTTCAAGTTGCGGAGCGATTGAGTCGTTGCTGCCACAATTGTTTTGATCGTATGTACTTACAAGCCAATCCCCAACCACGGCAGCAGGAGTGGACCCGCCTGTTACAAAACCAAAGTATCGAGGACCAGCACTGTTGGTGATTTGATGTGAATATTTTTCTTCGAAAAGCTTCAAGGTCGCTTCTGCACCAATGCCTTCAGCAGGAACATCCTCGAGTTTTATGCTGGGGATAAATCGCCCGGGAGGTAAGTCATGTTGATGTTGGAAATATTTTTCAGCCACTACTGAGGTGGCATTTAATATTTTTTGGATCGATTGATGATCGTGTAAAAGTCGCTGCTCCATTTTAATTTCCTCCAACTAATCGTCTATGATAATTTACCTGACCGAGATGATATCCAAGATGAACGGCCAGATGCACTAGAAAAT
>CAZNCO010000109.1:0-10469 GCA_964571345.1 uncultured Ohtaekwangia sp. | reverse complement strand
GGATAAGATTGAAGTGATTACCGGACATGACGGTGCTATGCCTTTTGAAGTGCATTTCGTCCCGAATCGCGACCTCCTAATAACAGGCGGCACCGATAAAACAATCATATGGAACTTAAGAAATGGAAGTGCTTTGAAAGAGATCGACAATGCAGTTACCTCTGGCATCGTCAGCAACGATGGTCTTTACTATGCCTACCCCTCTTCGGACGGATCAATAAAAGTTTGGAACTTAGACAGCATACGTCTTGTCAATTCGATACCAGCGCCCTTCGCGCTTACGCTAAGGTTTTCGCTTGACAACCAACTTATCTATTGCTCCCAATGTAGCAGTGACTACGAGTCATGCAAAACATTTTCAAGCTTTAATATCGCATCGGGAACTAAATTTTTCTCCTCGCAGATGCCTGTGCAAATCATGGATATTCTTCCTTCCGCCAAGGAAGTCATCATGGGTGGTGGCAACAAATTGATTTATCTAAATGAAAAGGGTGGTATTACAAAACAAGTTGACTTACCCAATATAATTCAATTGGCCTCACTCTCTGACAGCGAACAAATAGCCATCTATTCAGATCCCTTACCAACTCCCTCGACAAAAAACCGTGGAACAGTTTTGACATTTGATCTGGCCAAAGGCACAGTAGTAAATAAAACAACCATCAAATATCTCGACTTCTATCGTGACCTGTTTCTCATCAATGGCAACTTGCTTGAAACAAAAAACATCATTGAGAAAATGGCAGCAAAAGATGGAGTGAAAGATCTCTATGAAAACCCAGGAGGAATTCCAGGCTTGGAAATGTCTTCTCAACGGACACACATTGCACTCAATTCCAAACTCAAAATTGGTGCGAGTTTCTGGCAGGGTGCCCCTGAAGTATTCTCAATACCTGACTTTATTCCATTAGGAACTTTAGGCAAGCGGACGGGAGCGAACAAAATTATTTCCGGTGGCAAGTTCCTGCTGCAAATCAGCAAGCACGACAAGAGAATAATCAATTGGGATCTTGAACGATTAACTCCTGTTTGGGAAGCTTTTGCAGAAGATGCTGACATTGACTCATTGCAACAGATGGTATATCTCCGACAACGGGTTGCAAGCTACAAAGACAGAATCGCTGTGTCGCCTCTTGAGCACTTGCAACTGACAACAATCAAAGGAATCGACCCCTATTATTTTTTTACGTTTCGAAGCAATCACCATCACCGCCTGGCGGGCGCAATGTCAAAAGAAGTCCACATCTTCAATATTGATTCCGCAAAAACCTACTCGGTTGCCCAGCAACAAGATGCTTTCGGTTGCGTGGAAATGCAATGGATATCACCAACAAAATTCATTACAGCGCATTACAACGAAGGTTTTCGAATTCAGTTGAATGACATCACCAAATGGCCAGCATCAGTTCATCCCCTCCATGAAGTAAGCAAAGGTCAAATCAGCCGCTTGCGGGTTTCATCCTCAGGTGATCTTGTTGGCTGGGTTGAAAACCACCAGACACTAAACATCTACTCGATCCGTGAAGAAAAAATAATCTTCAAGTATGCCTCGAAAACAAAAGAAGCATTTCCTTATTTCACTTTCGTTGGCAACCGCCTTGTACTGTACGATGCAGGCAATTTAAAATTGTTCGATGCATCCTTTGTCACAGCAGTTGAATCGAAGGTGAATGATGTCAGTGATATTGAATACAATCCAACGGTAAATAGGATTATCTTACTTAGAAGCAGTGGCAAAATTAACTTGGTCAATCCGCCTACCTTAAAAGTGGAAGCCACATTGCTCGCTTCCGGCTTGCGCGACTATTGCGTGTATACTCCTGATGGTTTCTATAAGGGCTCGCGAAATAGCTCTCAGTTCGTGTCAATCGAAGACAACGGTATTCGCGTCAGCGGAAAAGACACCGAATACAAATGGAATCGTCCTGATAAGGTAATTGACCGTGTTGCCATTGCTCCTGAAACGCAAAAGAAAATGTATAGGCGGGTTTACAACAATCGCCCAGTGATAGCTACATCATTATCTCTTTCATTGAACATGAGCGCAATTCCAATCTATACAACAAAAAGCAACATCGTCCTCCCAATGGTATGCAAAGGGCCTGGAAAAAAACGAATGGTTATAACCTCAAATGATGTACCCTTGTTTGGAAATCGGGGTATCGCTGTTTCAGAAAACGACTCACTCGATATAGCTCTTTTTCCAGGTGAAAATTTTGTAACCTGCACCTGTGTAAATGAAATTGGGCTTTCCTCCAACTTCAAAACTTTTCGCATAAACTCAATTCAACAAGACCACATCGGGGTAATTCATTACGTGGGGCTGTCGGCATCGAAATTCAAAATCGAGCAAAAAAATCTAAAGTATGCAGGCAAGGATATCAAAGACGTGGCAAGTGCGTTGCGTTGGTTGGCCGAACAGCAAGGAAACACCTTCTATGTCGATACTCTTTCCAATGAAATGTTGACTATAAAATCGATTCGCTCATTAAAGAAAAAATTATTGCAATTAAAGAAAAATGATCTGCTCGTGATTCACTACTCTGGTCATGGCTTGCTTGATGATTCACTGAAATTCTTTTTATCTACCTCCGCAACTGATTTTTCAAATCCGGCAGTCGGCAGTATCCCTTACCGGGAATTGGAAAATCTTTTGGACTCTATTCAACCAATGAAGAGAATGCTGCTTCTGGATGCGTGCAACTCGGGAGAACTACAGGATGAAATTATTATCGCAAAAAATCAACCGCAGAACCTTACAATGAGCAAAGGAAATGAAGATGAAAAACGGTTGCCTGCTGAAGACTTCTATGGTGATTTTATGAAAGAGTATTACGCCAATGCCGTTTCTAGCACTGGCAGTTTCATCCTTGCGGCAACTTCAAAAAGAAATAAAGCATGGGAATCCGACAAATGGCAAAACGGTGTATTTACCTTTTCACTTATTCAGGGTATCCGCACCAACCAGGCCGATGCCAACGCTGACGGTGTAATTACAATTGGAGAGCTTCGCGATTTTGTAAACATGAAAGTGTTGGAAGAAACAAACAATAGCCAACGGCCATCCACAAAAAGTGAAAATTTTAGCAATGATTTCATCCTTCGTAAAATTAACTCGAAGTGAAAGTTGCTCTAAAAAAGAGAATTGAAATACACCCCTCTTAGCAGGTTTATATGGTGTTCGTTCCAGCCCTGTGAGCAAGTCACGCGCCAGGCCAGTGCAGCAGTGTGCAGATTATTTTTATTTCTGAAGTCTGCACACCGCTACACTGCCAAAGGTGCGCCTGATCATTTTTTATTAAGGTGGCGCAGCCTGTCACGTGTCTTGCAGGTCACAGGGCTTACACTCACGGCAGCCTACTTTGTCCTGCAAGCCTGCTTCCTTCAGTCGTCATCCACTACACTCCATTCCGCTGCATTCGCTCTCACCACGCACGCTCTCTACGTTTGGGTTATAATCTCACACGCAACACAACGCACATAACCACAATCTCCGATCGCTTCTTACGCAAGGCTCATTCCGCTACATTCCGTTTCGTTACTTCCTCCTTCAGTCAGCAAACTTGCAGTCCACCGGCTGCCCTTGTTGTGCTCGCCTGCGCTGTCGTCCGGGCTGCGGCCTGTCATGCTTTTTGCCAATAAATTGTCCTTATAATTGAATTGTAGAAATGAGCAGCCTGCCCTGAGCTTGTCGAAGGGCAAAAAATCACGCCAGGCCTTGTTCGTTCCGTTCATCACCATTCGCACTAATTCTACGCTGCTTCTCTCCTCTCATAGTTCGCACCGCGCTCCGTTTCGTGCCTTCACTTCGCGCTCCTTGCTCTCACCCTACCTCCTGCTCGCGGTCTCCCTACGCGAAGCGCTTCGGTCGCCCTTGGCGGCTCGCTGAAAAAATCATCAACGACCAAAGTTTTTTTGCGTAAGAATCGCTCCGATTAAAATCTTGCGCCAACGCTAAAATAAAAACTCCTGCCCAGTGATGGAATAATTCCGGGGCCTGGATATTCATCCGTGCGCTTGGTGAAATATCTCGCATCCTCCAGGTTGTTCACACCAAACTTGAGATTGTATTTCTTGAATTTGTAGGTCGAAGACCAGTCGATAACAGTATAACCCGGTATTGTTCCTGCCACTGCATCCTGAGACGGCCGCTCAGAATTGTATGCGTCACCATAGGATTTAGCAGTTCGGCTCAATAAAAAGGTAGTCGAAAATGCCTTATAACCAAAAGTGGCTCCGAACCGATTGATGCTGGTAGGAGCATACTCCACATATTTTCCGGAAAAATCTCCCGACACATATTTTGCATCGATAATTGCTAATGAGTTAAAGAAACTCACGTTCCAGTTTCGGCTTTCCGAAAAAGCTTTGGTGGGCGAAAACTCGATATACGATTCAAGTCCTTTATGTACACTGTTTGCAACGTTAGTTCTGTAGGGATGAAATACACCCGAGGCGTCAGCCTTCTCGATGACCCCTACCCGATTGTTATACTGCAGGTAAAAGCCGCTTACATCAAACGTAAAAAAATCCCTGAGTGATCCGCGAAAACCGAAATCCGCATTATACCCATCGGAATCTTTCAGTTTCGGATCTACCGAAGCAATGGTACCCAATGGCGTAAGACTAGAATAATCAAAAGGCCGATAGGCCTGCGAAAAATTTGCATAAACGTTCGTGGCTGACGTAGTCTTGTACTGCAACCCGATCCCTGATAAAAAGATATGTCGTGTTCTTGATTCATCCGAATTGATTACGCCATTCTCGGCTTCGTTTGGGTTGTACCCCTTTACGGAAGATTGTATAAACTCATACCTCCCTCCCGGAGTAACTGACATCCTCTCTCCAAAACGAAATGTATTTTCAATAAAAGGTGCAATATTGTTCGTAGTAAATTCAAGGTCGTATTCATAAACAGGATTTACCAACGACAAATCAAAGTCTGTGCCGGTGGTGCCTTCGCCCCCGCCTTGTCTTCGCATTGATCCGCTAAATAAACGAACCCCCGTGGCAAGCGTGTTGGACGTTTTGCCTAGTTTATAGTGGGTGAGCAATCGTACTTCCGTGGTATAACTTTTAAACGTTTCGTGTTCCACTTCCCGATTAACGTACTCGTGTGTAACGGGATCAATCGCATCAATTGCCTGCGGCCCACCATCTTCATTTCTCCACACCAGGCTTCTTGAACTGGAATTGAATGTTGACTTTATGCCTAGCGAAGTATTTTGAGAAAGTTTCCAATCTACTGTTGCCGTTAAAATATTCCATGGTGATTTAATCCAGTTGCGCGCTCGTGTTGAGGCCCTGCTGTCAGCATTAAAAAGACTGTCTGTCAAACCGCCCGGCATGTGAATTCGATTTCTGAGTAGCGTATACTCAAGCCCGACTTTAACTTTTTCAGAAGCTTGATATTCCAATTTTGCAAATCCAGAAAATTTCTGAAAATCTGAATTGGGCCTCCACCCTTGTGACGTCTGATACTGCCCAAAAGCATAGTAGTTAAACTTTCCAGCCTGTCCTCCTACTGAATTAAAGGTGCTGAACGTTCCAAAGCTTGCAGCCGTTTGCTGAGTAGTAAACTCAAATGGCTTTGCCGTGTTTCCTTTCTTCAAGATGTAATTGATCACACCACCAAACTGTGGTCCATACTGGAGTGATGATGCTCCCCGAATTACCTCAATTCGCTGTACAGCTTCGAGCGGTGGTAAGTAGTAAGACTCAGGATATCCGTATAGGTCTGCAGTGATGTTGTATCCATTTTGCCGGGTATTTGTTTCTATCGATTGGGTTGGGTTTAGTCCACGGAATCCAATGCCGTTAGAAGGGAACCCACTCCCCTCCGTTTCAGAATAATTAGCACCGGGCACTCTCCCCAACACCTGCCGGGGATTGTTTTGCGCTGTGTTGGCATCAAGGCTATCTAATAATAACACCTCGGTTTTCTTGCCGGAATAAATCACCTGGTCGTTGGTCTCAGCGAGGTAGCCCATTCCCGTGATGGCCCTTACTCCGGTTATCACCACCTCGCCCAGTTCCCGCGCAGATTCTTCCAGTTGGAAATTTAAAACTGTGCTCTCGTTCTTTATGATAACTATTGATTGCTCCTGGCTGGAGAACCCAATCACAGACACCATTATATTATAGTGTCCTGCCGGAGCGCTCAATGAATATTCACCGGAGCGGTCCGTTACCGTACCCCTATCTGTTCCCTTCAACTGGATGTTGGCCGATTCAATTCCCTGGCCACTGGTACTCCGTACCTTTCCTTTGATAATGCCAGTTTGCGCGAAAACAGGGGCAGAAGCGAGAAAAATGAGTAAAAAGACGTAGTTGGGCTTTGCTTTCATTTTTAGAATCATTCTAAATATAGCACAAACCTATATTTATTTAGAATGATTACAAATAGTTGTTTCTAAAATAAAGGTGATTTATGTCAGGTTAATGCCTAATTCCCAACCCGAATCCCAATTTCTCAACGTTCTCAATAAAATTGTCATCGTACATTTTAGTGCTATCGCGGGCCACGCTCATGAAAATTCTCACTTTGATATTAAATAAAAAATAGGCGATCAATGAAAAAGAAAAGGACTGCTCATTGTTGGAGCAGCCCTTCCATGATGTGCTTTTGTATTGCTATTTCGATGCAAAAACGTAGGCAACCCGTATTCCAAGGGAGCTGAAATCACCAACCGCATTATATCTTGCCGCAAAATCCCAGTTAGGTAGCCGGTAACCAAAGCCAGGGTTAATTCCAAATTTACTTTGCGAGTCGGATTGAAGGCTGTACCCACCACCATTGCCGCTGTTATAAGTGTAAACATAGGTAGAGAGGAAGTTCAAGCTCAAATCTATCCCACCATAAAATCCACTGCCAGCTTCAGAAAAATAATATTTTATACCCCCGGAAATGGGAATATTGGAAGTTGTCCCAAAGGGTATGGATACGTTGCCCACAGTATAGGTCTTTCCACTGAAAGACTGATAGCCGGCAGCAACAGTCCAGCCAAGTTTATCACTGATGGAACCATCATATCTCACTGAACCCCCAAATCCGGTGCTTGCAATGTCAGAGAAATTGCCCATCGGCAAGCTCAAATCCAAGCCCGCAGAAATCTGTGCGCAGCTGTTTTGAGCGAATATGGTTCCAACTGTCAAAAGGAAAAATAAACGAACGGTTTTCATAGTGAGTATTTTTTAGTTGTAAACAAATTTACATTTTTTCACAAACAGTAAACTGCATTAATTCTCTTCCGATAAAATTCATTGTTTTCAGAGGTGAAGCTTCCTCTGCATGGATTCACCTTGTGCGACTCGCAAATTATCGAAACCGTCACTCGTGGTATTACCGAGACGATGATGAAGATGCATTAGAAACTGTCCACGAATTTGCAGAACAAATCGAAGCAAAGTTTGAATTTAAAGCATTCGCATGTGTGAATCTAATTGCATCTTCTTCTTTTCGCATTTACTTTTCTACTCCACAAAACAAAAAGAGCAAGCAAAGATAGGCTGGCCTGCGCGTGCCTGCGCACACGGTCTGGCAAGGTCAAGCCCTGCGGGTTTTTAAAAAAATCTCCACCTTCCGTCAGTCGCTCGTACCTCGCTTCTTCCTCCAGTTAGTATTTTTTTAAAAAACCTTGCCATACCTCCTGGCCAGCCTGGGGGATAGCTTTCTCTTTTCTTTTTTCGGTTTTCTTTTCTCTTCGAAATGTGTGTTGGGGGCGCGCAAAAATTTTAAAGAGCGAACTATGAAAACTCCAATAATCAAAACACACAAAATGAAAACAGTTTACGAAGGTCATCACTTCTTCATTCTCTCCAAAGGAATGAATGCCGGCAAGCCTCTTGACAAACCCTGCCCAAATTGCTTTGTGCTTCTTGCAAAAGATGAAACAGAAAAAAATCATTTTTATTGGCTCAGCTTCGGTCTCTGGCAAGCAAATCTTTTTCATCCTTTTATCACTGGCTCGGTCATTCCATATATCCGGTTATATGATCTAAAACAAGTGATTACCGAGGCAACACAAAAAATTGATGCCGCTGGTTTCGAAAAGTCAATTGCAATGATGCAGGATCTGAAAGCATATCAGGAAAATATCGCCAGGCAATTGGATCTCATCAAGCAAGCAAAAAAATCATTGATGTACAAAATGCTTAGATAAAGATTATGAGAACAAATAAAAATATCGCCAATGTCCTCCCTGAACTGGAAGGCGTTGGTCAAATTTGGATGATTAATGAGCATGATCTTTTTGAAATACTACAAGAGCACGGGCGGAAGTACTATGGTGAAAAGTTTACGCTGTGGAAAGAAGACTACCATGCAATTCGAAAATTGCTGATCTATTTCTGCGGTGATTATGCCCTGGCATCTAAAAATTCAATTGACCTAAAAAAAGGAGTGATACTCTCCGGTTCGGTGGGTTGCGGAAAAACAAGCCTGATGCAATTGGTTAATATCTTCGCAGGTCCAGAACGAGGCCACAAAGTAAAACCCTGTCGTGAAATCGCGTTCGAGTTTCTCTCAGAAGGTTTCGAAATCATCACAAAGTACAGCAAGAAAGCTTTTCTCAAATCAGGTCAACAATGGACACCCGAAATTTATTGCTTTGACGACCTCGGACAAGAAATGAAAATGAAATACTACGGTAATGAGTGCGAAGTAATGCGCGAGATCATTTTGTCCAGGTATGAGATGTTCGA
Organism: uncultured Ohtaekwangia sp.; assembly: GCA_964571345.1. Lineage (GTDB taxonomy): Bacteria > Bacteroidota > Bacteroidia > Cytophagales > Cyclobacteriaceae > ELB16-189. The sequence goes on along the minus strand of CAZNCO010000109.1, from coordinate 1,766 downwards.
AGCCTTTGGAATGCTAACTCACTTTACAACTAATCTAAGTGAAAAGCAGATAAGTATGCGTTATGGAAAAAACGTAGCTAGCCGCCTCTCCGCCATGTGCAACTTTATGTCATTCGAACATTCCTTTGATAAAAGAAGAAAATAAAAAAAACGCCTCCATATGGAGGCGTTTTTTTTCAAACTCAGATTTCTTTGATCTTCCGAGAAATCCATTTCAGTAAAAGTGAGACTGCGAAACTCACCACTGCGCCAACACAAGCCAGCAAAGCAGTTTTAACAACGTCTTCCGAATGAATATTCGCCAGAATGGTTAATAAGGTACCACTCGCTGTCCCCGCAATGGTACCACCATGCCCGTTATGGACTGACATCGTCATTCGATTTTACATTCGTCTCCCCGTCAACTGTAACTTGACTTACCGCAGTCATCACTCCACCAGCTACGGTTAAATATCCGCCTACGGCTATCACCGTTGCCGGTAATGCAATAGGGGCAGCGAGCAGAGTCCCTCCGGCTGCGGCCAGCACCAGCCCAATCGTTCGCACCACTCTAAAAAATTTCGGAGTAGGTGCCTTCGCTCTTTCAATTAAGTTCATGATAAAGTTTTTGATTTAATGTTCAGAAATACTTTTTCTTTTTTCATCGCATCGTAGACGAATGACTTCAATTTCTCATTCGCTATTCGCGATGCAGTTCCCTTCCCAGGTCCAATCAGCATACTTACTGGAGCAATGCATCCTTTGAGATGTAGCAGTGCGTCTGTGGCAGGATGAATGAGAATCCATTCTCTTTCTGGCACATTCAACACGTGGAGATGCCAACCGTAGTGTTCGTGGTATCGCTTTGCGAGTTCATATCTTCCCTCCGGGATACACGACACATTCTGTTGATTGTCTCTCCATGGCAGCTCGATGGTGGAGCAGATAAATGCCCCACCACCTTTGAGCTCACCGTTGGTTCCGCCAGGGAAATACGTCCTGATCAACTCCAGCTCCATCAAACACCACCATCTACCGCCACAATTGAGAGCGGGTTAAATGCTCCGTTCTTCAATGGATAGAACGCGCCATTCACTTGCTGCAGGAATTCAATTCCAAACACCAGGAATACCGGGTGAGTAGAAGCCGCAGTGAACGCATTGTTCAATGCAATTACCGCAGTGGCCACTTCATCGATTACAAGCTCCGCAGTTTTGGATGAGTTCACCACATACACACTACCCTCGAAATCAATTTCAGCCACGCCCGCCACCAATCGGAAATGAGTTGCTCCCTGAGGAAACGCAATCATCTGATTAGGAATAAACGCTGGAACATTGATCACACTCGCACCAAGAGCGCGGTCGATGTTTGTGTTGTAAGGCGCAAATAATGTACGGTTCAACTTCGCGCTGTCATTGAATTCAAAACCATCGAGCAACTCAGCCTCACCATCAATCACGTTTCGCTGCCCGCGTGGATTCGTCACATCCGCTTGGATCACAGACACCATCTCCTTGGTGAGTCGGCTCGTCATCCTGCTGTCTTGCGTGTTGATGATCAACGAGCGCAATGCAGTGCGCAACAACTTACCAGCGGCCCCCGCACGTCCAAACTCAGCACCATTCTCACGAGTGCGAGCAAAGTTTGGGTCATTCTTGATTCGCTGTGCATCTACACCACCTTTCTCCCGCGCAAGAAATACATCTTGTTGAGACCTATAAAAGGACACCCCTCCCATCTGCCCCTGAAGTTTAATCACTCCTTTTTGTCTTGCCATTAATTTA
>CAZNCO010000108.1:0-10481 GCA_964571345.1 uncultured Ohtaekwangia sp. | reverse complement strand
ATTCTTACCATCGGCCTTACACTTTCGCGAATTGTTTATGGAATTATTCCTGCAGGAAGTTTTGTTACTATTTACATTTACTCTGCAATTTTCTTGCTGGCAGTGCTTGGCCTTGGACTTTTGGTTTCAACATTTGCAGATACCCAGCAACAGGCAATGTTACTCTCATTTTTTATCATGATCGTTTTTATTTTGCTGGGCGGTCTTTACACTTCTATCGATAGTATGCCCGAATGGGCTCAATGGTTTACCAAAATAAATCCGGTGGCTTATTTTATTGACGTGATGAGACTTGTAGTTCTTAAAGGAAGTACGCTTCATGACATTCGGTTTCACCTGCTCGCTACATTTGGATTTGCAATAGGACTGAATGGATTAGCGGTGTGGAATTATAGGAAAAGGAGCTAAATTTTTCTGACGGACATAATCGGATTGTTTTCTTATTGTTCATGGTTTAACTTTAAGCCATGAATAAAATTGGAGGAATTAGTTTAGGGATCTGTCTTTTGCTGGCCGGATGTGGAGGCTCTCTTTCAACGGAGCAGCGAAAGAAAATCAGGGACAATATGGAAGCAGGCGCCATCAAGAAAGTGTCAGACGCGGAGCTTACGGAGGCCGCCTTTGCCTATGCAAGATCAATTGCAAAAAATGTGAAAGGCTTAAACCAAAAGAAGATAGACTCGCTGGAGCAAGCCTTTGGAGTAGAAATACTTTATATGGAGCCGGGTGATTCGCTCCTGCGAAGCGTGGAGAAGCAAATTATTGCAGCATATACGTCTGGCGCTACTGCTGTGGACGTTGGCGATAATATTCAAAAAATGGGAACAGATTCCATTCTTTATACAAAACCAGTGATGGTGGAGCGACCCGATGGATCATTGGAGTTTACCAAAGCATTGGGCATTCGTATGCCGAAGAAACAGATCATCCGCTCAATTAAAGATTAAATGGCCAATCCCTGGCAGATTTGGATCGATACGGGCGGCACTTTTACAGATTGTATTGCAATCGATCCGAAAGGAGAAACAAAACGCCTCAAGGTTTTGAGCAATAGTGTGCTTCGTGGAAGCATTACCGATCAGCGAGGAAACATACTGCAGCTTGATATTAATTGGCCTATTGAAACGGACATCTTTCAAGATTTTACAGCCAGTATTTTTTCGTTAAAAAAAAATACAAGAAAGATTAAGTCAGTTGACGTTGAGAAGTCAATTGTCTTTTTAGACAGACCTGTTTCAGGAAATGTAGTCGGGAATACTATAGAGATTTCATCGGGTGAAGAGGTACCAGTGCTGGCAGCGCGATTGGCAACGGCAACCAAATTGAATGAGTCGTTTCCGAGCATCGATATGAAATTGGGGAGTACACGGGGCACCAACGCATTGCTGGAAAAAAAGGGCGCACGTACTGCTTTACTGATTACCAAAGGTTTTGAAGACCTTCTAAAAATAGGCACACAGCAAAGGCCCAACCTCTTCACTCTTCACATAGAGAAAAATCCACCGCTGAATGAAATTTCCATTGGCATAGACGAGCGTATCGATAAAGATGGAAATGTATTAGTGCCATTTCACATAAAGTCATTGGATCGGGTTATTCAAAAACTGAAAAAAAAGAAGATTGATTCTGTAGCGATTGCGCTAATCAACAGTTATAAAAATCCGAAGCATGAAATTCTTGTTAAGAAAAAATTGCAACAAGCAGGTTTTCGGTTTGTTGTAACTTCCCATGAACTGTCTTCTCAGATCAAAATACTTCCTCGCGCAGAGACAACAGTCGCAGATGCTTATCTGTCGCCCATTATTCAGACTTATATTAATAAGATCACAAGTGGATTAGGCGATAATCCCTTGAAAGTAATGACCAGCAGCGGTGGATTAGTTGACTCGAAAATTTTTCGCCCTAAGGAAAGTTTGTTGAGTGGGCCGGCAGGAGGTGTAGTAGGCGCAAAAACCGTAGCCGAACTCTCGCACGAAAACAAGTTGATTACGTTTGACATGGGTGGTACGAGCACAGATGTTTCGTTGTACAACAATCGGTATGACTACAGGTTCGAGTCAAAAGTTGGCGACATCAAAATTTTATCACCTTCGCTGGCTATTGAAACGATCGCTGCAGGAGGCGGATCCATTTGTGATTTTGACGGATATCGCTTTACGGTTGGGCCGCATAGTGCGGGTGCAAATCCAGGGCCTGCCTGCTATGGCGCTGGCGGCCCGCTGACGATAACTGATGTAAATCTTTTACTTGGCAGAATTGAACCTTCGCTGTTTGCACTGCCACTTCATGAAGATCGATCAAAACTTGCGTTGCAGAATTTACTGGTCAAGGCAGAGAAATCCACCAAAAAGAAATACAACGCTGAAGAAGTTTTGATGTCGCTCCGGCAAATTGCGAATGAAAAGATGGCCGATGCAATTAAAAAAGTTTCGGTGGCGCACGGCTTCTCGCCTTCTGATTTTGTGTTGCTGACTTTTGGAGGAGCGGGAGGACAACATGCTATAAGTCTTGCCGAGATGCTTGGCATGAAGAAAATTCTTGTGCCATATGATGCAGGGTTGCTGAGCGCTTATGGCATTGGTCATGCACGCGTTGAAATTTTTGAGGAGGCCCAGGTACTTCAAAAACTAAATGATGTTGAGAACAAACTTCATCATCTTGTTGAAAATCTTTTCCGAAAAGGAAGAATTCGGATGCAGAAACAAGGTATAAAGTCAAATGAAATTCTGATTGATAAAGTACTGCTTTATCTCCGCTATGAAAATCAGGATAGCAGTTTGGAGATCGAGTGGACTAACGGGAGTAACTTAGAAAAATCATTTCGTCACAAATACGAATCCATTTTCGGGTATGTGATCAAAAGAAAAATTGAAGTAGAATCGGTAAAGATAGTTGTGGTATCAAAAGCCAAGCAAGAAAAACGAGTTTTGGCTAAGAGATCAAAATACAAGCCACAACACTTGAAAATGGTAAAGAGTTTTCTGAATGGAAGATGGAAGCAAATTCCATTTTATAAGTGGGAAAATTTACAAGCTGGGGCGTTCATTTCCGGTCCTGCCTTGGTGGCCAGCCACAACTCCACCACGATGGTCGAGGATCGTTGGGATTTTTACCTGGATGAAAACAACAATGCAATTTTAAAAACAGCTGACGAAAAAAGAAAAGTTCAAATCCGTCATAGCGATGAGGCGGCACTTGAATTATTCAGTAACCGTTTCACGGCCATCGCGCAAAATATGGGAGCTGCTTTGCAGCGATCGTCATTTTCTGTTAATGTAAAGGAGCGATTGGATTTCTCATGTGCAATGCTCGATTCTAAAGGCTTTTTGGTAGTAAATGCACCACACATTCCGGTACACCTTGGCAGTCTAGGATTGTGTGTAAGGCAAGTGATGAACAAAATAAGAATTGAAAAAGGTGATGTAATTATCACTAATCACCCGGCATTTGGTGGATCTCATCTCCCTGATGTCACCTTGATAAAACCCGTTTACTTTAAAAACCAATTGGTGGGTTTTGTCGCCAACCGGGCGCATCATGCTGAGATAGGAGGGAAGAAGCCAGGTAGTATGCCGGCCGATGCCGCAACTCTTGATGAAGAGGGTGTGATCATTCCGCCTACGTATCTAGTCAGGCGTGGTGTAGTCAATTGGAATGCAACCGCTGAATTATTTAAGAAAGCAAAATTTCCGTCCCGATTGCCAGAAGAAAATTATGCAGACATTAATGGAGCATTGGCATCGATCAATCTAGGAGAAAAAGAATTGATCGCCCTTTGCGCTCGCGAAGAGCTCCAGACGGTTCAGGAGTTTATGAAAAAGTTAAAGCAGTATTCATCTGATTTGCTTACTGAAAGAATTAAACTGTCTGGTGCGAAACGTTTTGCTGCACAAGAGCGATTGGATGATGGTTCAAAACTGAAAGTAAAAATCAGATTACAACCAAAACTCGTTACCATTGATTTTACAGGTACTTCCAAGGTACACTCAGGAAATCTTAATGCCACTCCAGCCATCGTACAAAGTGTGGTGCTTTACGTTCTGCGGCTTTGGGTAGACAAACCCATCGCAATGAATGAGGGCCTGATGGAACGCGTGAAAATCATTTTACCCGATGGCATGCTCAATCCTGATTTCAGCGATCCGGATAAATTACCTGCTGTGGTGGGCGGCAACACAGAAGTGAGTCAACGACTTACAGACACTTTGTTGAAGGCACTTAAACTATCGGCTTGTAGCCAAGGGACGATGAATAACTTTCTTTTCGGCAACGAAAAATTCGGATACTATGAAACGATAGGTGGAGGCAGCGGGGCAGTAATGGGCAAGAATGGAGCAGATGCCGTTCATACGCATATGACCAACACACGAATTACCGACCCGGAAATTCTGGAGCATCGATATCCAGTTCGCCTTGGGAGTTTCTCCATTCGCCAAAATTCTGGAGGAAAAGGAAAATGGAAAGGTGGAAATGGAATTGTGAGGGAATTGATATTTAATGATAAAATGTCAGTGAATATTTTGGCCCAGCACAGAAAAGAAAAGCCTTATGGAATTGCTGGTGGTGGCTCTGGAAAAACAGGAAAGCAAATGCTCATCAGGAAGGACGGGGCCGAAATTCTGCTTAGAGGTCAGGCTCAAATCGAGGTAAAAAAAGGCGACCGGGTGATAGTAGAAACGCCTGGTGGAGGTGGTGCCGGAAGAAAATAAATCTAGAAATAATCAATCTTTATTTTTAAGTTAAAATAGTAATCCCTCAGGCTACTTTCCTGTTATAAATATATTTGTAGATTTGAGGTTTGGAAGTAGGAAAGTTCTAGTAATTAAGCATTTATTATTACCCCTTAAACACCATAGATGGGCTTGGTTTTATTCTCTTTATTTAGAAACAACAGTCAAACTGAAACAATTTTATTTGGTGTTTTTGGACTAATCATTTTAACGTTTCTATTGATTGACCTTGGCGTATTCAATAAAAGTGCGCATAAGATCACAACCAAGTCTGCACTATACCAGTCTATTTTCTGGGTGATAGTGAGCACTATTTTTGGATATCTGGTTTATCATTTTGATGAAGGAGGTTTTGATGCCTCTATTGAGTTTTTCTCAGCTTATCTTACAGAGTATGCCCTTTCGGTAGATAACATTTTTGTGATCCTACTCATCTTGAAATATTTTACGGTAAAGGAGGAATACTATCACAATGTCCTCTTTTGGGGGATTTTAGGAGCCTTGGTATTTCGTGGTGCATTCATATTTGTAGGAGCTTTTTTCATCGCCAAGTTCCATTGGATTTTATATGTGTTTGGGGTATTCCTTATCTATTCCGGTACAAAGATTTATTTTGAAGACAGCGATGAAAAGATTGATCCGGAAAAAAACCCCGTTTTAAGACTTTGCAAGAAATATCTTCCAATCACAAAGGACGAGATGGGAGGAAAATTTCTTGTGGTTCAAAATGGCAAATTCATGTTCACGCCTCTTTTCCTGGTGATTATCCTGATCGAAACTACCGATTTGATTTTTGCTGTAGATTCTATCCCAGCAGCCTTTGCTATCACTGAGAATGAATTCTTGATTTATACCTCCAATATTTTTGCAGTGCTCGGCTTGAGGGCAATGTTCTTCTTGCTTGCTGGCATTATCGACAAATTTTACCTTCTGCAAAAAGGGCTTTCCATTATCCTATTTTTTATTGGCGCAAAAATGCTTTTAGAGATAGTTCATTATCAAATTCCGCCAACAATGTCATTCACTGTAATTTTAGTGACGCTTACGCTTGCTATTATTTTTTCAGTGGTGATTCCCCGCAAGGAGGAAGACGAAAATCAGCAAGAAGCAAAATGATTTTATTTTGAATGAACTTCGGCAAAGAAGTTCGAAGGTAGGATTTTCAAAAGCATCGGTAGTGCGAGGAACTTCTGAGGTAACGAAATCAAAACAAAAGTTGGAATTGTTTTGAGCACCACGATTAGCATTTTCTGAAGGTTTAGTTTTTCATCCTCAGTAAGCTCTGCTGATTTCGATTTTTTTAATAGATCCATCAAGTCCTTACTATCCTGAACGCTTTTCAACAACCTGCCTTTGTTATTATCAGCAATGCGTGACATGCGCTTGATAAATTGCTCACTCAGTTCGTGATAATCTTGCTTACTCTGCAAGTAGTTCAGTTCTTCCCAATGTTCGAGCACAAAACCTTCTATCGCCATCATGCTATTTTCAAGATCATCGCTGCTAAAACCAAGATATGCACTTAGCCTTGTTAAAAAGGCCTGTTCTCCACCTTCCACTTTCTTATCAGCCCAAATGGTGAGGATGGCTATCTCCAGAAAATACTTTTTGAGTATCCAGGAATGGTTGGTTGGTAAATTGATGTCCTCCAATTAAATGCCTTCCTCAAAAATCTTGATGGCTTCTTTCTTCTTCTCTGCATTAAAATCGGTGGACTGTAAAAAGTATTCAAGCAATTGTCTTTCCTCGGGCTCAATGCTTGTATTTGCGTGAGCTGCTGCCGCCATTACTTTCACCACCGAAAACCGAAGTTCTTCCCGCTCATATTTAAAAAAATCCGCTACTATCCGGTCAGCATTGGTGTGTATCCATTGCCCAAAAATGAAAATATCAAGAAACAACAAGCTATTATGGAAAAATTGTGTCCAAAAATTTCCTACATTATCAACCGAGTGCTGAATTCTTTTGTCTAGAATTTTCTCGGCTAATTCCAACGGAGTTTTCTTCCTTCCGAAAAGAGTTTTCGTGGGCGTGGCTAGTTCCGGAAAAACATGGTTGTAGAAATTCCCAATATTTTCAAGCGTTTTTACAATCACCTCCGATAACTCATCGGGAGTTTTAATGGGCTTGTCGTAGAAAAGTAGTGAACTGCTAATAAGGCTTTCTGCCAGCAAGATTTTCATCTTATCCCGGGCATTCCATTTATTAAAATCGGGATGTCCGTTTATGTCTACAGATTGGCCATACATTAGACCGCTGGGTTGAATAACCCGATACAAAGACTTTTCAGGATGCGCCCCGTTCTTCGCTTCTGACGACAAATCTTTGAGTAGTTCTTTACGATACTCCAGATATTGCATCAGCCATCCTTTTTCTTCTGGCTTCATCGCTTTGCTAATATTGTTGAGAAGTTACAAATTTTATTGAGGAATCAAAATTGCAAAAAGCTCATTTGGAGCTGGCAAATTTCTTCCATCCCTTACTTTCGATTTGTCTGAAAGATTCCTCCACCTTTTTCTGAAGAGAATTTTTAAAGTCGTCTATTTTTTTTGCAACTACTTTATCCTGCGCTCCGATTATTTGAGCCGCAAGAATACCAGCATTTTTTGCACCATTTAAAGCTACCGTAGCAACCGGCACGCCCGAAGGCATTTGTAAAATTGACAAAACAGAATCCCAACCGTCAATTGAATTGGATGATTTAATCGGGACTCCGATTACGGGTAATGATGTTAAGGAAGCTACCATGCCTGGCAAGTGAGCAGCTCCGCCTGCACCGGCAATAATTACCTTCAGCCCCCTGTTTCGTGCAGAAGATGCATAATCTAACATGCGCTTGGGAGTTCGGTGAGCCGAGACTACCGTAAGTTCGAACGGAATTTTTATTTCCTCCAGAAACTCTGCCGCTTCTTTCATTACCGACAGGTCGGACTGGCTTCCCATGATGATACCAACAACAGCTTTGCTCATGCCTTTACTTTCAAATGCTCTTTTACAAAATTGACCTTCTTTTTTAAACTTTCAATGCTCTCGTCTACAATTGTGACGTGACCCATCTTGCGAAAAGGCTTTGTTAACTTCTTGCCGTATAAATGTACGTACACACCCTCCGTTTTCAACACCTTTTCAAGACCTTCATAAGAAGCCATTCCTGAAAACCCGTCTTCGCCCAAAAGGTTTACCATAGCACTCGCAATTCTTGTATTGGTATTGCCTAATTCCAGGTTTAAGATTGCCCGTAAGTGTTGTTGATATTGCGAGGTATAGTTTGCTTCAATAGTTTGGTGGCCGCTATTGTGTGGCCGTGGCGCTACTTCGTTTACCAACACTTTCTGATCTTTGGTCACAAACATCTCAACAGCAAGAAGCCCTACCATGTTTAATTTTGAAACCAGGTCTTCTGCAATTCGCTGCGCCTCGTGTTCAATAGCAGAGCTGATTTCAGCAGGCGAGAAAAGATACTCGACCAAATTAGCCTCCGGATGAAAAACCATTTCAACAGCCGGAAAGCTTTTGATTTCACCCCGCTCGTTGCGGGCTACGATTACTGCAATTTCTTTTTCAAAGTCGATTAGTTTTTCTAAAAGACCGGGGGCATCAAATGCTTTTGCAAGATCATTTTCCGTTCTTAGCATTTGAACTCCCCGCCCGTCATATCCTTCTTTACCAAGTTTGTTTACAGCGGGAAGAAAAGTTTTCTTTGAAATGACTTCTTCACGATTTTCAACTAAAATAAAGTCTGCCGTGGGTATGCCGTTGTCTTTGTAAAACTGTTTTTGCTTGCGCTTGTCTTGAATGAGCTCTATGATGTGAGGTTGAGGGAAAACTTTTTTGCCAGTCTTCTCTAATTCTTTAAGAGCGGCAACATTTACATTTTCAATTTCGATAGTAATCAGGTCGCAGGTCTTCCCAAAGTCAATCACCGTTTGGTAGTCAGTAAGTTTGCCGTGGGTAAATTCGGCAATTTGACTGCAAGGTGCTGACGCATCCGGATCGAGAACGGAAAAATTTATATTCCAATCCAATCCAGATTGAATAAGCATTCTACCCAACTGTCCACCACCTAATACCCCTAACTTAAAATTTTGATAAAAACCCTGCATTCAATATCCACTTATAAGTTTTCTGTCTTCTCTGCCTCGGCCACTATATCATCAAATTCCAAATGCGCCATTTTGATGGAATAGAGTAGCAGCCGTACTTCCTTTACGTGCACGCTTCCATCTACCTGACTTAATTTGTACAAGTGAACAAACGCACGCAACTTTTCAGCATCGGTACAGGCATTAATTTTTTCAATACCTTCCTGATAGATCTCTCTGGGTTTTTTGATTTTAATGTCTTCCAGGAAATTTTCGAAAACAGATTGCGGAATTTTTTCCTTGTCTTTTATTTTTAAAAGTGCGAGTTGCTCATTCGAATTAACAACTCCATCTGCGTTAATCAGAAGATGGATTAAATAAAGAAGCCCTTCATAATAATTAGTTGGCGTCATGAGGATACATTTTCTTTAAAGGTAAAACGATTTCTGCTGACGGGAAAGCAACCGACTTGTTAATTCAGTGGCTTGTATTTGGAACCTCGGAGAATCTTTTCAGGGTTCTCCTTCGCCATAATTTGCGGCAGCGTCTCAGACGGATGCTCTTTGGCGTATGCTTTTACAATTTGCCACCCTACCCATGTGGCAATTCGCCCGGGGCATTCATCACCAACTTCATACGTTTTGGGACGCTCACTGATATAGCGCTGCCTTTTTTGTTGGCTTGTAGAAAACAAGACTTCGTCATCAATTAACCTTTTCCAGATCAAATCCTGATTGGCCTTCGCCCGCACTACTTCCTCTCCTGTATATCCAATAAAAACACTATCGGGCGTGCAGGGCATCATGTGCTTGGCAAAGTAATAAGCCTTTCCGTAGCTCACCATATCGGCCAGTATGGTGTGATCACTCAGGTTTGTATTGTTAAGTCGTGTGTCAATCCCAATCAACAGCAACGCTGAAGGAACGATAAAATTCTTTTCATACCTGCGCAGCATGTATTGATGCATGTTCGGGCGATATTTTGCTCCTTTGCCGAGAAAATAATCGAGTCCTACAATGATGAGCGTATCGCTCACATACAAATCACTCTCCAGCCCAGTGATCACCGTTTCAATTCTTGGAACTTGAAAAGAAGGATAATAATATTTCAGGTTGGCAAATGCAGTTTTAAATTGATTCTTGAGTTCCTCATCATTGCCGAAAACTCTCTTAGTGTCCATTAGCAAAGTATCAAGGCCGGGATGAGTAAATCGTTTATACCACGTGTTGATAAAAACAGAATCATCGGGGTATGCATTTCGGTTAAGAAAAATATCACGGAATGCATAATGATGCGTGAGAAAATCAACAAACTGTCTTTTATTTTTAAATGAAGTTAGAGAATCTTCCAGCGAGGTGAATTTGATTTCAATGGAATCTACGGATACTTTAGGGTCAAAGACGCATTCGCTTTCGCGATCAGAACATGACGAAAGGAATCCAATCACTGAGAATAGTAAAACAATTCTTATTAGCATGGCGCAAAAATAACTTTGATTGTGAAATCAAAACGTTTTAGCGGAAGGTTTCTTTTAATGAAACAGAATTTTGTGACAACTTTGAGCGATAGTTCGTACGAATTGAAAAAGAAAATTAAACACATTGCCGTTGCCGGAAACATTGGGTCGGGCAAAACTACATTGGCAGAGAAGCTTTCAAAGCACTATGGC
>CAZNCO010000107.1:0-10504 GCA_964571345.1 uncultured Ohtaekwangia sp. | reverse complement strand
ATTCCTGACACACAGGAAGAGTTGTTGAAAGCACTAGTAAAAACAGGAAAGCCGGTAGTGCTTGTCTTGTTCACCGGACGACCTCTTACCATCAAGTGGGAAAATGAGAACATCCCAGCCATTCTCAATGTGTGGGCTGGCGGAACGGAATCAGGTCATGCCATTGCTGACGTTTTGTTTGGTGATGTGAATCCATCCGGAAAACTTACGATGACTTTTCCGCAGAACGTTGGGCAAGTTCCTATTTACTATGCACACAAAAATACCGGTCGTCCTTTGCGCGGACCGTGGTTTCAAAAATTCCAATCCAACTATCTTGATGTTTCAAACGAACCGCTTTATCCTTTTGGATATGGATTAAGTTACACTCAATTCACGTACGGAGATGTAGGCATCAACAAAAACCAGATTGCGAAAGGGGAATCACTCACGGCCACTTGCAAGGTTACGAATACCGGAAAGATGGCAGGCGCAGAAGTTGTTCAATTGTATATCCGCGATTGGGTAGGAAGTGTTACACGACCAGTGATGGAATTGAAAGGCTTTCAAAAAATCACCTTACAGCCGGGCGAATCGAAAGAAGTTTCATTTAAGATTACTCCCGAAATGTTGAGCTTCTATCATTCCGATTTGTCTTTCAGCTCGGAGCCTGGCGATTTTTCAGTTTTTATCGGGGGCAATTCACGTGATGTGAAAGAGCAAAAGTTTAATTTGAAGTAGTGATGGCTGTTGAGGCATTTAATGAGAGTGGAGTTGCGTTGCCTTCTACTGTGGTCCGTATAAAGTAGAATTGTTTTCAGATCGGTTTTTTTAGAATGTATACTCAACTCGTTTGAGTGATTTGCAGCCTGTCTATTCCAAAGAACCTCAAAGATTTCGACTAACCTTTCTTCAGAACCAGCTCTTCTCTGGCAGCCCACATTGCCAGGTCTTGCTTATTGAGAGCGGCAGCCATGAGATCTGGAAATTTATCTGGTGTGCAGGCGAAAACCGGAATGCCTAACGATGACATATACTCTGCATTGTTATGATCATATCCTGGAGCTCCATCATCATTCAATGCAAGTAATGTTATTACTTGTACACCAGCATCCACCAGCATCTTGGCTTTCAATCTCATCTGCTCCTGGTTGCCTCCTTCAAACAAATCTGTGATCAGAACGAGGACAGTATCGGTTGGCCTGCGAATAATTTGCTGGCAATAGGTGAGGGCCTTGTCAATGTCAGTTCCACCACCCAACTGCACTCCGAACAAGAGTTCAACGGGATCAGTAAGCTGGTCTGTCAGGTCAACTACACTTGTATCAAACACCACCATCTTCGTTTGCAATGCTGGTAACGATGCCATCACGGCTCCGAATATTCCGGAATAGATTACGGAAGTTCCCATCGATCCACTTTGATCGATGCAGAGCACCACATCTTTTAATGACCTTCTTCTCTTGCCGTAACCGATTTTTGTTTCAGGGATGATGGTCTTGTAATCAGGTTGATAGTGTTTCAGATTTTTAAGGATCGTTGTGTTCCAGTTGATTTCATTATGCCTTGGCCTGCGGTTGCGTGTAGAGCGATTGAGGCTACCCATGATCGCCTGTTGTGTTGGCTGTGATAGTTTCTTCAAAAGATCATCCACCACTCGTTTCACTGCTTGTCTTGCAGTATCTTTTGTTTTGTTCGGAATCACACGACTCAACGACATCAATGTTGCGACCAGATGAACATCGGGTTCCACGTTCTCCAGCATTTCTTTCTCCAACAACATAGATGTTAAGTTCAAGCGTTTGAGAGCGTCTTGCTGCATAACTTTCACCACGGTGTTCGGAAAATAAGTGCGAATGTCGCCAAGCCATCTGCTTACATTGGGAGAAGATGGTCCGAGTCCACCTTGCTTGTCTGCATCATAGAGAGCCTCCAAAGTCTTATCAATTTGAAGTTCGGTGTCACGCAATGAAAGGCCGGTGCCATCGTTGGTTCCACCGCCTAAAATCATTCGCCATCTTTTCAAATGAGTTTCATCCTGCATGCTCCTTAAATTTTAGTCCCAATAAATTCATTACAACAGGCAATGCATTCATTCCTCGTTCATGATCTATTAATTCAGTTGATTCCTGCGCAGTAGAATTAGTTATTTTTCCCTGTTTTGCTTTTTCACCGAGTTTCCTTCTTTCTGCATTCGTGAATTGAGAAAAGGTTCTGCGCATCAAGGGCAAAAGTGCAACGAAGTCGGCATCCGACAAGCTTCCGATCCATTCATGCACGAGGTTCCAGAGATTGTCATCCAGGAGAAGAATAGTACCACTGCCTTTCAGGAAACCTTCTACCCACGAAGCTGCTTCAGATGAATTACTTGCTGTTGACAATGCGAAATGAAAACGATTAGTGAGTTCGGACTGGTCAATAACTTTTCCATCAGCCAATAGTCGAGTACAATATCCTCCAATCAGTGGAGATGAATTCTTGTTGTTCGCAATCTCCATTAAAGTTCGATGCCATTCGCCTGTTTGGTCCGGTTGATTCAACAGGGCTATCGAATCATGAAGCTGATAGATGTGGTCGGTCATCACGCGCGAGGCTTCATCATCAATGGAGACACAGGCGGCTGGGAGGCTTACACAAACCCGGGCGATCATGGCATTCACAATTTGGAGAATGATCGTCTCATCTGTATTCCTCACATTTCCATACCTGGAAACATCTACGAGTGATGGGAGTGCCTGTACTAATTGCAATACATCACTTGTGGCTGCAGCCAGATTGTCGATTTGATGAACCAGTGCTTCGGTTGCTTTGGGCAAGTCGGATGGAATCACATTTTGGAGCAAGCTGCTCAACACATCCAACGAAGTGGCTTCCTTAGAAGAATGAACTACAAAATTTGAACAAGCCTCTTCAAGTGTGTTTCCCCAATTGCCTTTTTCGATAATCTGGATCGAATACTCAGGCTCCCATTTCAGTTGCCACTGTTCTTTGAAAGTTCCTTTGCTCCGTACACTGGTCTTATGTCCCCAGGTTACATTCAGCAATAACAATCGGTGCAACAGAATGCTCTTATCAAGTTGGTTCTGTTCACGCAGATCCAAAGTGATTTCTTTGATTCCTGCTTCAGCCGGAAGTCTTAATTTCTTTTGCAGTCTCTCAACATCCTGAAGGAGCGGTGGCTTTGGAATTTCGCTGGGCACCTTTCCGATCGTGTCGCTCACGATCAGTTCATCATGGATCAGGTCCATCAGGATTGTTTCGCCATTGCATAGTACGGACCAGGTGGACTCATTCAATTCTCCTAAACCCGGCCGACTGATGTTGCGTAAAGAAGAAATCGCTTCTGCCAATCGCACCGCTTCGATGATGTGGGCAGTGGAAGTGTCCATTTCTTTTTTACGAAATAGTTGAGCCACTTTCGCCATCCATAGTGTTCCTCTATCCTCAGGATGATGCCACAAGTGATGATACCAGCCCGGTGACTGAATACCGGCACCATAACCACTCGCGAAAGTGAGTCGATTATACGTCCAGGGAATCCATGTTGTTTCCACCTTCACGCGTTCAAGTCCTTTCAGCAAATCGTTGTCCTCTTTTTGTTTCGGCATGTTGGTGAGTGCCGGGGCATGCCATGCGCCACATATGACTGCGATCGTTTGGAAGTTGTCTTTCTCTGCCTGGCGGATCATCTTGCGCATATGTGCCTCACGAAGCTTTTCCGTTTTCTCTTCACGTGGAGGCAAATCAGTCCGCAACGTATTCATGGCTTCATGGATTGCCTCAAATGCTCCCTCGTTATTAACGCGTTGCTCAAACATATACTCCCACCACTGTTCGCTATCACGGTAGCCGGCAGCTTCTGCTAGATGCTGAATGGGATTTTTAATTTCTTCAATGGCTAGTTCAGTATTTGATAGTTGTTCTTCAAATTTTGATTCTGATTCAAGTGTGAATTTGTTGGCAAGCGGCAAGTCCATGAAACGCACGGGCACATTTGCTTTGCTTGCATATTGTATCGCCTGCCACTCTGGCGAAAATTCTGCAAAGGGATAGAACACTGCCTTCTCCGGAGCATCAGGCCTGTAGGCAAGGATGGCAACAGGAGGTTTCAATTCAGAATGCAAAGCCCAGCGCAGAAGTTCATCGCCTTCCGGTGGACCTTCCACCAGCACAATATCAGGCTTGAGCTGCTCAAGAAATGATTTTACATTCCTTGCTGAACCAGGACCATGATGTCGAACACCGAGGACGTGTATACTCATATTCCCAAGTCGCGGCAAGCACGATAAATGTCCTTCCATTCATCGCGAGGCTTCACTACTGTTTCGAGATATTCCTGCCACACGATTTTGTCTTGCACGGGGTCTTTCACCACAGCGCCAATAATACCGGCAGCAAGATCAGAAGCTTTCAGACTGCCATCGCCAAAGTACGCTGCCATGGCCATCCCATTGTTTACGACAGAGATTGCTTCCGCTGTGCTCAGTGTGCCGGAAGGTATTTTGATTTTTGTCTTTCCATCCGTTGAGACTCCTGAGCGAAGTTCACGGAAGATTGTCACGATGCGTTTGATCTCTGCTATTGCCGGTGGCTCAGCAGGTATCTCCATCACCTTCTCGAAAGATGCGACCCTGCGCTTGACGATATCAATTTCTTCTTCGATGCTGTCAGGCAAGGGAAGAATCACTGTGTTGAATCGTCTTTTCAAGGCACCGGATAATTCATTTACACCTTTGTCACGGTTGTTGGCTGTGGCGATTACATTGAATCCCTTTGTTGCCTGCACTTCCATATTCAATTCCGGAATGGGAAGTGTCTTCTCTGATAGGATGGTGATCAAGGTATCCTGTACATCTGAACCGATGCGGGTTAATTCTTCGATGCGGACTATCTTGCCGTCTTTCATCGCCCTCATGACCGGAGTTTCAACCAATGCTTTCTCAGAGGGGCCTTCTGACAACAACTTCGCGTAGTTCCATCCATAACGAATGGATTCTTCGCTCGTTCCAGCCGTCCCTTGCACGATCATCGTGGAGTCCCCTGAAATTGCGGCAGCCAAGTGTTCGGATACCCAACTCTTTGCCGTGCCAGGCAAACCATAAAGCAACAACGCGCGATCCGTTGTCAAGGTGGCAACGGCAATTTCAATCAACCTTTTGTTGCCGATGTATTTTGGACTTACTTCAAAACCATTCTTTAGTTTACCACCCATCAGGTAGGTGACCACCGAAGCTGGTGACAATTTCCAGTTAGGCGGGCGGTGGCCTGAATCTTGTTTTTGCAATTCCAAAAGCTCGTGCTCGAATAATTGCTCAGCATGTTGTCGAAGGATCGTGCTCATGTTAAAAAGATTGAATGATTTGTTTCTTGAGTTCTAAAAGTCGTTTTAGTTCTTCTGACTGGTTGGCCCAGTAAGTGCGTTTCAGATCTTCGGAAGGGGCGAGTGATTCCAGTTCGGATAATATCGCAATCGGAATGAAAGCAACCGCCTGTCGATAGAAGTTCTTGTTGTAGGCATAGATTTCACCAGCCGTGAATTTTAGTATTGCTTTGGTTAAGGCAATACTCCATTCTTCATTTTGCTGCGTCATCACATCAATGAGTTCATGCGGTTTTTCTGTGAAAAACTTTACCGCATATTCCTGCTTCTTTGGGTGTGGTAATGCTTTGATCATTAACGGCAACAGGTTTTTGATCAGATCCATCTTCGTGTTGTCCAAAATTACTTCTAACCAGGTGGCATCATTAAAGCGGATGGCAGCTTGTGCGATGGCCGTGATGTAAGGTGCTGTCTCTTTTTCCTTTTGGAATAACTCAACGATTGTCTTTGATTCTTCATTGAAGTATTTGTCCCAATAGGAAGGAGGAATAGCTGAGATCAGCTGGTGCAAGACGTGTTGATTGTCAGATACATTTTTATCACTGCTTAGCTTTTCAATTTCTGTTTTAAAGATATCATCAGGGAATGTGATGTTGTCATCCACTTCAATGGTGGTTCGATTGATCATTCCAAGCAGGGCTTTACCGCTTTTCAAACGAACATGATCTTTTAGGATAATCCAAAACCTTTCCACTACCGTTGACCCGGGAATAGATTTAAGTAAATCCTGAATAACAGCGGTTACCTTCAATGATTTTTCCTTCAAAGATTCGAGCCACTCAAGCTCTGCCGGACTGAGATTATTACGCAGCAATTCAAGGAACGCAGCTTTTTCATTAGCACCCTCTGTATCCCACGTTGATTTTAAGAGAGCGATAGCCTTGGCGGGATCGATGGAGTGAAAATCTTTTACTAATGCTTTTCTTTGCTCAGGTGTTCCGGTTTGCCAAAGTTCTTCCGTGTTTTCGGTTGTAACATAGATGATCCATTCCGGATTCAAATTCGCAAGCCATTCACCACGTTTCCCGGTAATAGCTTTTACATACGGACGGAATTCCTTTCGTTTTACACCAAGATCAAGAAGGTCGGTTAAAATATCGGGTTCAGCAATTTGGTTTTTACTTTTGCACAGCTCAACCCAAAGTCCGGTCAATGCTGGAAGTTCTTCAGTAAAGATCAGTTTGAATATGCTTGTAGCTGCCGCAGATGTATAGCTTTGTGTTTCAGGTAATGCATTTGCAATCGCTTTGTGATCCATCGCAGGAGCGAGAAAGCCACCCAGGCGATATTGATAAGTCAGACTGGCAATGGTGAGAAATTCTTCTTCACTATCCGGGGTGTTAGGCGCTGCAACAGGTTCTTGTAGAAAGGAAGGAAGTGAACTCCACTTCACCGGGGCTTTTGCAGTTCCAAGGGAAGCATTATTGACAATCTCTTTCCAGAACTTCATGCAAGCATTTTGTATTGTTGATCGATCCAAACACCAATCGGTTCATAATTATTTTCATTGCCGAGTGCAAACAGTTTCATTTTATGACCGCCTGATAATGCCAATAACTTCCAGAGTCCTTTGAAGGACGGATCAATGTTAACTGTACTGCCGTGGCTGTCTTTCAGAAGCCATTGCTTTTCAGATGCGACCAGTTCTACATCTTCAATGATTATCGGGATCGAATCTATGAATGGAGTTATGCTGATTTGTTTGCTTACAGACTCGGCCAATTCCCTGAAGGTTAAATGACCTTTGACCAAGTGACCTTGGGTAATTCCATATTGAACTTTAACCAGCGCCCTTAATGGATTCAATCCTTTAAAGAAGACCAGTTCGGCATCAATGGTAGATCCGGGCAAGAGATTAACCTCTGGGATTTGACTTCTGACGTAGAATTGGAGAACGAGCGCAAACCTGTTCGATGCCGTTCCATATAACCAGTTACGTTCAGTGGTAAGGTTGTCTTCCTTCGTTACTTGTTTGGCGAGCACGATCCATTGATCGCGAATTCCTTGCTCGGCTTTAAGGCTGTCTTGATTTTGAGTGAAGCCTAACTCGTTCTTAATCTCTTCCTGAAGTTCATTTGGCAAATAATCCATTCGAGCAAGCCCACTAATCACTAGATAAATTCGCACTAACTGATCAAGGAATTCAGTCTGCCATCCTTCACGAAAAAAATTAATGTTTCCTAATTCCCTCACCATGTTGGCGAGTCCGGGTGCTTGCGCATCCACCATCCGCTTAGCCATGTTCTCGAAATACGAAGGGTCTTTGGAAGGTATGGTCAATAGTCCATTTCGTACAATGTCTTTGATCCAGAGCATCAATTCGTCAGCTCCGTCTGAAACTCGCTTCAGTCTGTTTTCTTGTCGCTTTGCTTGTGCAACAGGATCGGCTTCCTGTTTTACTTTCTTCTCTTCTTTTTTCTCCGCCTTTTCGTTTCGCTTGTCAAGCCAATTGATCACCCAATCCGGCTCGGAGTTTTGTTTGAAAGATTTGTTGTCGCGTCCATATATCAGAAGTAATCCGAGCCCGTGCTTGCACGGAAATTTTCGACTTGGGCAAGTACATTTGAAAGCAATGTTTTTTAAGTCGACCTGTGTTTGGTAGGGGAGTTTACCGCTTCCCTTGCATTCTCCCCAGGCAGCCCTATCACTCTGCTCCAGCTTCACCCACTTGGAACTATTTGCGAGTTCCTTGCCGGACTTCTTTGACGAATCGTCCGGTGCCATGGAAAGAATCTGCTCTTCTGAAAAACTCATGAATGACGTTATGCAGCAATAATAATCCTGAAAGATTTTCAGTAATGCAAATAGAAAAAACAGGTAATAATATTCAGGTGTGTGGCGCCTTCGGAGAGATTTTTTGTTACATAAACCGAGGATTGTGCAGACAAGGGGAATCGTTTCTTCAAACGTTGAATTTGTGGCCGAAGAGGCGCTTGCAAAAGAGCCAGAAAAAGAATTATGTTTGCATCCCCGTAAACGTTTCGGGAAATATGTGTTGACCAGTTGATAAAATTAGCGTTAGTCGTCAATTTGATGACCTAGATAAAGAATCAATGAATCAGGTGGTTATAAAGTGAGGGCCCTTAGCTCAGTTGGTTAGAGCATCAGACTCATAATCTGAGGGTCGCTGGATCGTTCCCAGCAGGGCCCACGAAATTTAAAAACAGGCGATCTACCAAGGTCGCCTGTTTTGTTTTGAATGATTGTTATCATTTTTCCCTGATTTGAATTGCTGTAATTTTTCAGTAGCTTAAAATTCAAACAGTACATGACTCATCAGCCTCCTTCCGTTTTTGGCGTCTCGTATTTTAAAGGGATAACAGCGTTCTTTCTTACCTGTTTGATTCTGTATTTTGGTCAGCCGATTTTTGTGCCGCTCAGCTTTGCCGTTTTAATCAGTTTTGTGCTTTATCCCGTTTGTATCTTTCTTGAGAAAAGAGGTGTAAGCAGGTGGCTTGCTATTTTGATTGCATTGGTTTTACTCTTGCTTTTGGTTGGTGCTGTGGTGGTGCTGTTGGTTACTCAGCTTGCCGATTTTCTGACCGAATGGCCAACGATTGAAAAGAAATTGTTAGACAGCATTGAGCAGTTTAGTCAGTACATGGCTACCACTCTGAATATTTCGCAGGAGGTGCGCGACCAATGGTTGATGAAGATAGCCGAGCAAGTATTTACGAGCATGTTTCAATTTTTGGAAAGTGCATTAAGTGCTTCCGCTGTTTCGTCCGTGCTGTTGATTCTCATTCCGGTGTATGCAGTTTTAATTTTGAACTATCGCGTGCATTGGATGCATGTGCTGGTAAAAATATTTCCACAAGAAAACCCTGCCGAGATCAAAGAGATTCTCCTGTTATCCATCGATACCTACTACAAGTTCATAAAAGGAATGATTGTTGTCTACTTGATTGTAGGAATTCTCAATAGCGTTGGTCTTTTTTTGTTGGGAGTTCCGCATGCGTTGTTCTTCGGGTTCAGCGCATCCATTCTCACGTTTATCCCTTATGTGGGCATCATGATCGGATCGTTGCTTCCCATGTCAATGTCCTGGGTGCTCTACAATTCAATATGGTATCCGATTGGAGTGGCGGCTATTTTTACGTTCGTTCAATATCTGGAGGCGAATATTATTTTCCCGTTTGCGGTAAGTGCACGCCTTCATGTGAACACCCTCATCACCCTGGTGGCTATTTTTCTCGGTGGTATACTTTGGGGTGTTTCAGGTATGATCTTATTTGTTCCCTTTGCAGGAATAGCCAAACTGATGGCCGATCACCATCCTCGTTGGAAAACATTGGGTCTCATATTGGGTGAAGACTCCCAGCCACGCAAGAAACCGTTCCGAAAGCGACCAACGCACTGAAACTCATTATCTTTTTGTTGCCAAAATTTATATCTTGGTTTCTTATCGTAATCCCATGACCACAGATCTAGAACATTTCCGGAATTTAATTTCACTCTCTGCTGCCGATGGAAAGGTAGAGGAAACAGAACGCATCGCTCTCTCCAAAATTGCCTTTGAAAAAGGTATTCCCATTGATCGCATGAACATCATGCTCAGCCGCGCAAGTGAATACATCTATCTTATTCCACAAAACATGATTGAGCGCGAAAAGCAGCTTGAGGAAATGATTCGGTTTGCAAAAGTAGATGGCGTATTCTGCAAAGCGGAGCGCGAGCTGATTGAGGTGGTAGCAGAGCGGCTTGGTTTCTCTAAAGAAGAAGTTGATCAGTTTATAAAAAAAGAAGACGGCCGCCCGGCTTGATATTTTTACTTCATTGAGAAATCCTTATAATACGCCCTTTGAATACGGTGTTGCTCGTGCTTAATTTAACTCTGTAAAAATACACGTTAGGAATGAGCCCTTCCGTGTTTAGCGGAATGGTATTTTTCCCTGACTCAACAGGAACACTCACGGGAGTACACGCAAGTCTGCCATACTGATCATAAAGTTCAATCGAAGCGGTTTGACTTACATTTGACTGCACTTCAACATTTAAGGCATCCTTACACGGATTCGGATAAAGCGAAGCAGAGCAAGAAGTATTTGTGCTTGAATTCATCTGCAGCGTGTCATAGGCTATGCATAGCCCGGCCTTGTAAGCCACTACAGGGTTCCAATCTTTCAAAAGATTGCCGCAATCACC
>CAZNCO010000106.1:0-10515 GCA_964571345.1 uncultured Ohtaekwangia sp. | reverse complement strand
GGCACAATACGATGGGTGTGATGATATGACCGTAACGCGAAATTGTTTTTGCAACGAGCGGATGAGTGATTAAATATTTCGCTGTAGAAAGCCAAATGAAAACCATCAGCAAAAATATTCCAATCATAACGAATTTGTCCTGCGGAGAAAGCGATGCAAACAATGGAATATAAGTACCAATGTTGTCGCCACCATTGGCGATGGTTATGGTAGCAATGGCGAGTATGCCGATCTTCGCTTTTTCCTGTTGCTTTAATGTTTCGTCTTCGTTCTCCCCTTTGATCAGACTGATGAATTGAAGTATGCCGAGATAGATGGGGAACAATCCTAAAAGCCCGATGTACTTACCGTCAACAAAATTGCCGATGAGCGAACCGATCAAACTGGCAGCAATCAATGCCATTATACCCAGGTATTGCCCGAAATAAATATCGTGGGGTTTGTAACGCTTGTCGCCAAAGAAGAGCGTGAGAATAAAAAGATCATCAATATTTGTTGAGGCGAAGGCGAGAATACTGGTAAGCAGAATTTGCATTTGACCCAAAGATTAAAATTCAGATGCAGCCATACAATCTGTTTTGTCGTAGTGCCATCAAAAATTAAAATTATCTATATAGGCAAAGGAATAAAAATTATAACTGCATTCGTCTTCTTTTCATGTGCCGATCGTGTGCCTTTCGTGTAGTGGCCTAGAGATGGTGAGAAGCTGGCTTGTAGCACCCCGTTTTTAGCCGGGAATAGGCCAGATACTAGGTGTCTTCCCCGTTTCTACTCTAATGATGCAAGAATGCCAGGTCGAAGCGTATCCAGATGATGCAATGGTTTGTGTCGATTCTAAACATCGCTTGAGAAATTCCCGATTCAATTTTTAAAGGAAAAATTAAGCTCCAATATTCGGGATACTCACATTTGTCAAAACTTCGTTTTAGAACGGCATGCAGCCGCGAGAATTTTTTACCTTTACGGTCCTTTAAAAATAGAACATGGCTGACGAAAAGAGTTTGAACTTTCTGGAAGAGATTATCGAAGCAGATCTGGCTGCGGGCAAATACAAAAGCATTGCTACCCGCTTTCCGCCCGAGCCAAATGGCTACCTGCATTTAGGACATGCTAAAAGTATCTGTCTCAACTTTGGGCTGGCACTGAAGTATGGTGGCAAAACCAACCTGCGCTTTGACGATACCAACCCGGTGACGGAGGAAACAGAGTATGTGGAGAATATCAAAGCTGATGTGCAATGGCTGGGGTTTCAATGGAGTGAAGAACTTTATGCCAGTGATTATTTCCCACAGCTCTATGAGTTTGCCGTAAAGCTGATCAAAAAAGGTCTTGCCTACGTAGACGATAGCTCTAGCGAAGAGATGGCCGAACAAAAAGGCACACCCACGGTGCCGGGAAAAAATAGCAAGTATCGCGATCGCAGCATCGAGGAGAACCTGAACCTCTTCACTGAAATGAAGGAAGGAAAGCATCCCGATGGATCGAAAGTACTGCGTGCAAAAATTGACATGGGTCATGTAAACATGCTCATGCGCGACCCGGTGATCTACCGCATCAAGCATGCCCATCATCATCGTACGGGCGACACCTGGTGCATCTACCCTATGTATGACTTCGCCCACGGTCAGAGCGACTCGATCGAGCAAATCACACACAGTATTTGCACACTAGAATTTGTGCCGCACCGCGAGTTGTATAACTGGTGCATTGAGAATCTGGAAATATATCCTTCAAAGCAATACGAGTTTGCACGCCTCAACATGACGTACACCATGATGAGCAAGCGCAAACTGCTGCAACTGGTGAATGAAAAGTTGGTAAGCGGGTGGGACGATCCGCGCATGCCTACGCTTAGCGGTGCAAGAAGGAGAGGATATACACCTGAGGCAATCCGTGATTTCTGCGATCGTATTGGCGTAGCCAAACGCGATAATATGATCGACCTCGGCTTGCTAGAGTTTTGCTTACGCGAACATCTGAATAAAATTGCAGACAGAAGAATGGTGGTGTTCGATCCGCTAAAAGTGGTGATCACGAATTATCCGGAAGGAAAATCAGAATTAATGCCGAGTGAAAACAACACCGAGGCCGAGAATGCAGGTGTGCGCGAAATGCCGTTTAGCCGAGAGTTGTGGATTGAGAAAGACGACTTCATGGAAAATCCTCCTAAAAAATATTTCCGTCTTTCCCCCGGTGGCATGGTGCGATTGAAGAGCGGCTTCATCATCAAGTGCGAAGAGGTAATCAAAGACAGTGCGGGCAATGTAACCGAGCTTCATTGCACATATGTACCCGAGAGCCGAAGTGGGCACGATACTTCCGGGCTGCAGGTGAAGGGCGTGATCCACTGGGTGAGCGCGCAACATGCGATGCCTGCCGAGATTCGTTTGTATGATCGGTTGTTTGTAACAGAAGACATGGGAGCGATTGAAGATGATTTTAAAAATCATTTGAATCCCGAGTCGTTGAAAGTATTGCCAAAGGTTTATTGCGAACCGGAACTATTGAACGCAAAACTGGGCGAACATTATCAGTTTTTGCGGATGGGGTATTTCTGCCTGGATTTGGATTCAACCAAAGATAAGTTAGTATTCAACAGAACGGTGACTTTACGCGACATGTGGGCGAAGGAGAGTAAGAAATAACAATATGAGACTCGCCAGGAGATTGATTGTCGCTTTCTTGTCGGTCGTTCTAATTTTTACTGCATTTTCAATCCTTAATTGGAGGCTCTTTGATCTTGAGATAAACAGGAGAATCAGACATAGTTTATTTAGCGTCTTCGCTGAGAGTCGTTTTGACGAAAAAACATCATCATACTAAATGTTGGAAGTTTAACACAAGGTGAGATTCTGTCGAAGGTCGATTCGTTGATTCTTTGTGAACCAAAAAAAATTGGTATAAACGTTTGCCATCTTACTGACAACAATGATATCCGGCAACATTTTGGGCGTTCGCAAAATGTTGTAATTGCAAGCTGTGAGGAAGACAAGGCCCTCTCGTTAAGCCGAATATTAAATACAGATAATTCTGTTACCAATTTCAGGACTGATCGGCCTGATTATTTTGAATATGAAATAGAATCATATGCGCCTATTTCTGTCAATCCGGAAATAATTTACTATGCCAAGTCAAAAGACTCTTTTTATAGGTGGGAATTAAAAGACATCTCTTTTATAAAAGAATACTTCCAAGGAAAGACAATTTTGATAGGCTACCTTGGTGACTATCTTACAGACAGCGTATACTATTTCAAGCAATGTAGAGTTACACCAATGAATGCAAAATATGGCTACGAAGAGGCATTGCCCGACATGTACGAAACAGAGATTTCGGCTTGCATAATTTCAGCCTTTCGATCAAATGTTCACCTCTCAGAAATTAGTCTTATCCCTAGAATATTAATTATCCTGGGGTTTTGCTTTTCAAGCGCAATAGCAATCACATACCTTCAAACCAAATGGCTACCGTTAAATATATTTATTGCTGCATTTATCTACTTTTTTTTCGTCCTAATGTCAGGGCTGATAATTGTATACCAGTTTAGTGAAGGTCGATACATTGCGCTGGACGAGTTGCCCTTTGCGTTAGCGCTGGTTACAATCTTCTCTGTTGGAATGAATATTTTTGAGAGTAAATCAAGAAATGGAACAACCTAACAATCCCCTTCACGGTAAAACACTGGAGATGATTTTGAATCATCTTGTGGAAATGTATGGGTGGGAGGATTTGGGTAGCATCATTCCTATCAACTGTTTCCGGTTTGATCCCAGCATCAAATCAAGTCTCACGTTTCTCAGAAAAACTCCGTGGGCCAGAAAGAAAGTAGAGCAGCTTTACCTGGATTCACTTCGGTAATAGCTTCTCTATTTTTCGATCGCGTTAGATTTCCAAAATGATTCTACTGTCTTGCGAAACTGCTCAGGCTGCTCGATAAAAGGAAAGTGACCACACTGAGTGATTACCTCTACCTTTGAATTGACAATTCCATTCTTGTAAACAGGAGCCGAGATTTGTGTGGCGGGCTCCTGGTCGCCATAGATGATCAATGTAGGTGATATTATTTTTTCCAATTGCCCAGTGAGGTCAAACGAAAATAATTCAGGGGCAATGTGTCCAAAAATTTCCGAGCGTTTAAAATAATCCCACGGAAGTGCAATTTTTAAGCGTGCAAGTTTGGTAGTATCGTAAAATTGTGAACGAAAGGAAAACTTCATTAAAGAATCTACCCATTTTATGTTCCGGTTCTTGAAGCCTTCGGTGGATTTTATTTTTTCAATCATCACGCTGTCATACCGTGTTTGCTTTTGGGCAATGGCTTTCTCTTCTTCTTGCCAAAGACGGAAAGAGGGCGGCATTGCATCGCAGAGGACAAGGCTTTTCACTTTTAGCGGATATTCGATAGCATATATAGTGGCAAGCATGCCGCCCCACGAGTGACCCAACACATGCACTTGATCTAAATTGAATCTTCTACGAATGCCTTCAATGTCTTCTACCAGTGTCTTTATTTTCATAGTTGACGTATCTACACTGGCGGTGGAATTGACGCAGGCGCGCTGATCAAAAAAGATCAACCGATGATTTTTTGCTAACTCTTTGAAGTGATCAAAAAGATAAGATTGATCAAGTACAGGTCCGCCATGAATGATAATCACAGGTTCTCCTTTGCCAATAATGTGATAGAATAACGAAGTGCCGTTGATATCGGTGAGCCCTTGCCTGTTTTCAGAAGAAAGGGAGCAAGCGGTAAGCAACAGAAGGTAGGCTAATTTCTTCATCGTGAAAAGTTAGAGAAAATAATGGCTTAATGCCAACCTCGCCAAATAATGTAAACGAAGGAATGAACTTATTCGTATTTCTTCCACCACCATTGAAACACAATCAATGCCCAGATGCGTGCATGCACATCTCCAGGATTAGAAGAAAATAATTGCTTTTTTAACTGAGCGATGGCCGAGTAGTTGAAGATATTCTGTTCATTGATAAATTTTTCGGAGAGCAAGTCTTCTTCAATCAGCGATTTCATTTCTTTGCGCAGCCACTTCAGCAGCGGCACTTCAAATCCTTTCTTGGGGCGATTATAAAGTTCGGTAGGAAGAAAATCGCGGTATGCATCTTGCGCAATTCGCTTTCTTAACGATGCATTGATTTTGTATTCGTCAGGTAATGAGAAAACGAAGTTCACCAATTCGAAATCTAAAAATGGTGTCCGAACTTCCAGACCATTGGCCATACTCATTAAATCCACTTTCGTAAGCATGTCGTTGGGAAGAACCAGATTAAAATCGGCCAACAAAATATCATTGATTGTTTCCTTGTCGGGGATGGTTTTAAGTAAGTCTTTTTTGAACGAATGATATTCCTGTTGATCAAAAACAGATTTACTCTTTTCGGAGAATAATTGAAATGCCTCCATCTCTTTTGCATAACCTGCCCACTGCCAGTATCGCTCTTGTGAGGACAGCTTCATTCCGCTGGCAAAGCGATTTAGCTGTCGCGCTTTATTACCTAAAAAATTATTTCGCGACTGCGGAATTAGTTTCCAAACAGGATGGAGCGCTGACACCAGCGATTCCTTCCAGCCTCTGTTAATTATTTTTCGGAACGCTGCATGCTTATTGTAGCCGGCCAGTAGTTCATCCGCGCCATCGCCACTTAGGGCTACAGTTGCATGTTTGCGTGTCTCCTTACTCAAGATGTAAACGTTGATGGCGGATGAATCTGCAAATGGCTCGTCAATGTAATCAAGAATCGAATGAACGTGTTCATAGAGATCGTTATTCGTCAGAGAGAAAACAGTGTGCTCTGTTTTGAAATGTTTCGCAACGAGGTTGGCATAGCTTGTTTCATCAAAGAACTTTTCATCGCGAAAGCCAATCGAGAAGGTGTGCAGATTTGATTTGTGTCGCGCGGCAAGGCCTGTGACAATCGATGAATCAATTCCACCACTTAAAAACGATCCAAGCGGAACATCTGAGATCAATCTACGCTGAACTGAAGCTTCAAGAAGAACTTTGAATTCATCCTTAGCATCCTCATAACTCTGCCGTTGTCTGTTTACCGTGGAATGTGGACTGATTGCATAGTAGCTGTTGACAGTTGACTGTCGTCTGTGAACCACCATGTAATGCCCTGGAATCAACTTTTGTACATTTTTTAAAATCGTGCGTGGTGCAGGGATGTAGTTGAGTTGAAGGTAGGTGTGCAGCGAAGTGTAATCCAATTCCTTACCGATGCCATAAGCAAGAATCGATTTCATCTCTGAGGCAAACAGAAATTTATCTTCATCAAAAAGATAAAGCAAAGGCTTCACTCCATACCGATCGCGGGCGATGAACAAGGATTGCTCTTGCTTGTCATAGATGCAAAAGGCGAAAAAGCCGTTTAGTTTGTTTAGACACTTTTCTTTTTCAAGGATGAAAAGCTTCAATAGAACTTCAGTATCTGAATGAGAAAAGAAATTGGTAACTCCTCTTTGCTGAAGCTCTTTTTTAAGTTCTAGAAAGTTAAAAATTTCGCCATTGAAGACGATGCAGTAGCGCTTGGTTTCATCCCACATCGGCTGGTGTGCGACAGCACTGGTATCAATAATACTTAATCTTCTATGACCAAGGCCAACAAACTCATCATGATAAATGTCCTGATTGTCGGGCCCGCGTTTGTTAAGTGCATGTGTGGCCGCAGTAATGTTGATAAGGTTAAACTTGCCAACGAGGTTGAATGCAAATATCCCGGTGATGCCGCACATCAAATATGCATGCTAGCCTTTTCGACAGAAACTAATCTTTGTACGGAGGCTTCTGGTAAATAGATCGAAACAATCAAATAGATTGCTTGCGTTTCTAAAGAATGGATGTATACTGATTTCATACAATCAAAATTACAAAATCTGTTCAGACTTTAATGGGAGGTGAGATAAAGCGATTTTAATTATTTACCTAGCCACCTTAGTAAAAAAAGTAGTATTCAGAATAAGTCAATACAAATTCATAAATTGGAATCATGTTATGGCTAAGTAATCAAAGAATTCAGTCTATAGTCTTTTATGTTGGAGGTGCATGGGCGCTTTTACAAGCAATTGAATTTTTCTCACAGAAATATGATTGGTCTCCGAAGTTATTTCATTACAGCTTGATTTTATTGAGTGGCGGTTTGATTGTTTTAGTGGTAAGGCTGCTGTATTCTGGCAGGCGTAAGGGGAGACTTTTTGTGATGTCTGAAGCATTGATTATCTCGTTATTGATAATAAGTACAGTGCTGGTTATTTTGCTTTTCCCACCTCGTCAAAAGCTCATGGTGAAAGAGACTTCGGGGAAGGTTAAAAGTAAGCCAACAAAGCAAGATGCAACGGAATCCTACTTGCGTGCTAAGTATTTTTTGAATCTGTCAGATGGCATTACTCAAATCGATTCAGCTATTTATTATTTGAATAAGAGTATACAATCAGAAGGCGATGTTGCTTAGACGCATGCGATGCTTTCACAGGCCTATACGCGCAAGCTATTTTATGTCGATCCTGCGGGCCCATGGGGGGAAAAATCATATGTTGAATTTGAGAGAGCCTTTTTTTTGGATAGCTTGTTAGGTTACGGCTTTATGGCGCGTGGCTATGCAAATTGGACTCCGCTCCACAAATTTCCGCATGAGGAATGCATTCGTGATTACAAACGAGCTATACAACTCGATCCTTTTTTGGATGAAGCCTATAATCAGCTTGGGCTTGTAACATCGCATGTTGGATTAATGGAGGAATCATATGAACAATATGGAAACGCTATAAAACTCAGCTCCACTAATGATGTAGTTCGTTCAAATCTTCTCAGAGCTTACTTTTTTGATCAACAGCATCAGAAAGTAATCGATGGATTTAAATATGTGCCACCTATGTTATACAATGTTTCATACCGCCTGTCTCAGCAAGCGAATTCCCTTATTCATCTGAATCAATTTGCGGATGCCTCAGCGATCATTGAAACCGTGCTTGATCAAAAGCCTAATGATTTTTCGATGAATGCAGTGAAGGCAATCTTATTCGCTCAACAACAAAAGAAGCAACAAGCTTTTGAATGCCTCCGCAAAGCAGAGCAAGGCTCCAACAATTCGCGAGGTCACTTTCATCATGTTGCTTATGATATTGGTACTGCTTATGCCTTATTGGGTGAAAATGAAAAGGCTATGTATTGGTTAAATTGGGCAGTGGAAAATGGGTTTCCTTGCTATGCCTCATATGCAAAAGATGAATTCCTTGATGGACTTCGTGATAATGAGTCCTTCAAGAAGTTACTAATGGACGTGAAAGCAATAAAAGAGAAATTGAATTTGATTTACACTGAATAGCTTATAGATTTTTCACCATCACATTCTTAAACCAAACTTCGCTTCCGCGATCCTGGAAATCAATGTGGCCTTTCGCAGCCTGACCAAAGCCTTTGGCATCTTTCCAGTTGCTGTTTGCAATGCGTTTCTTCCAATCGGCTGAGTTAATTTCGTATTCAACTATCTTTTGCCCGTTGAGCCAATGCTCCACGTGATTGTTGTTTACCACTATTTTGGCTTTGTTCCAATTGCCAACCGACTTCAGCGGTTTTGAAGTAGTGGTATACAATCCGAACACGCTCCCAGTGTAATGTGTTTTATCCTGATCCGGAAAGCCTTCGTCATCCAGTAATTGATATTCAGGACCAGAAGAATAGGGTTGATCAAATTCCTCCGTCACGCGATACATTACGCCACTGTTGGCATCGGCTGTTAGTTTGAAATCGAAGCTAAGTTCAAAGTTTTCATATTGATCAGACGTCATCAAATCTACAAGTTGGTTGCCATCAGCCCGTCCGCGATCGTTCATCGGTTTGCAATGAAGCATACCGTTCTTTGCTTCCCAAGAGGTATTCTTTTGGCCTTTGAAAATCTGCCAGCCATTTAGTGACTTTCCATCGAACAGGAGTTTCCATCCTTCTGCTTTCTCTGCCTCTGTCAAAGCAGGAACCGTTATTTCTACTTGTTCAGCAGGAACTTCAACTGTTTCGGGTTTTTCTTTTTTTACAGGAGTGCACGCAAAGACAATGAGCGCGAGCCAAACAATTTTTCTCATGAGTTCTTTTTTAGAATATCTTTCCCGGATTCAAAATCCCATTCGGATCAAAAACTTTCTTGATGCCGCGCATCAGGTTAAGGTTCACTTCGCTCATCGCGATCGGCATGTAAGGGCGCTTGGCAATACCAATACCGTGCTCACCAGAAAGAGTTCCGCCAAGACTTACGGTGAGTTTGAAGATTTCACCGATGCCTTCGGGGATTTCTTTTTCCCAGCGATCTTCACTTATGTTTTCTTTGAGGATATTAACATGAAGGTTTCCATCACCGAGGTGACCGAAGCACACAGTATTGAAGCCGTACTGCTTTCCTATTTCTTTGATGCCTGAAATAAGTTTTGGAAGATTAGCGCGCGGCACTACTACATCGTCTGACTTGGTGAGTGTGTACCAATTTACGGCAGGAGAAATATTCTTTCTGATTTTCCAAAGTTCTTCTTTCTGCGCTGCGCTATCGGCAAACAAAACTTCACCACTTTGGAATTTTTCTACCACGCCCATCACACGTTCGGCATCGCGCATTAATACTTCTTCATCATTGCCATCCAGTTCACAAAGGAGGTAAGCATTCATGCCATCCACCAGCTTCGTAGTTACAGGGCTATTCAAAACTTTCTCACAATAATCAAACGTTTTGGCTGCGGCTTCTTTTTCAAAAAACTCCATACCTGAAGGAGTAATACCCGCTGTGAAGATAGCTGCGATGGCACTGCAAGCTTCTTCGTTGGTGACAAACGGAATCATCATCAATACTGTCTTTTGCGGAAGACCGCGCAGTTTGAATACAATTTTTGTGATGATGCCGAGTGTTCCTTCACTGCCACACATTAGTTGTGTGAGGTTGTATCCGGTGGAGTTCTTCAACACGTTTGCGGCAGTCCAGATAATTTCTCCCGTAGGCAACACCACTTCCATGTTGATAACATAATCGCGGGTAACGCCATACTTCACAGCTTTGGGGCCGCCTGAATTGTTTGCCAGATTTCCGCCAAGGAAACAGGAACCACGACTTGCGGGATCGGGCGGGTAGAAAAGATTTTTTGCTTTCACCGTATTTTGAAATACTTCGGTGATCACGCCTGGCTCTACGGTTGCCTGCAGGTTCAATTCATCAATGTTCAGAATTTTGTTAAACCTTTCCATCGAGATGACAACCCCATTCTTAACAGGTAGTGCGCCACCGCTCAATCCGGTGCCTGCTCCACGAGGCGTGATGGGTATTTTATATTTGTTACAAACTTTCAGAAGGTCGCTTACTTCCTGTGTGGTGCCGGGCTTCACTACTACATCTGGCATGAAGTGATAGTCCTCGGTCTTATCACTTCCGTAGTCGGACTTTTTCTCGTCATCTACGATCACATTTTCTTCGCCCACTATGGCACGCAATTGCAAAAGGATGTCTTCCGTCACGTTTAATTTC
>CAZNCO010000105.1:0-10590 GCA_964571345.1 uncultured Ohtaekwangia sp. | reverse complement strand
GACTTATCTTTGTTGAATTTTTCAAGCTTGTTCAAGTCGTTATGACTGTAGAACATGAGGCAAACTCCCTCCAATCCGTCACGGCCAGCGCGACCTGTTTCTTGATAATAGCCCTCTAAGGATTTTGGCACATCGTAGTGCACCACAAAACGAACATCCGGCTTATCGATACCCATTCCAAAGGCAATCGTAGCACACACTATGTCAACTTCTTCGTTGAGGAAATCGTCTTGATTTTTAATACGAACATCTGGATCTAACCCAGCATGATACGGCACAGCTTTAAAACCATTCACATTTAGCAACTGGGCAATCTCTTCAACTTTTTTCCGGCTGAGACAATATATAATTCCCGACTTGCCTTTATGATCTTTCAGAAAGCGAATGAGTTGCTTCTTCGTTTCTTTTTTCGGTCTTACTTCGTAATACAGATTTTTTCTGTTAAAAGAAGAGATGAACACATCTGCTTCTTCCATCTGAAGATTTTTCTGAATATCTAACTGCACCTTTGGAGTTGCTGTGGCCGTGAGTGCAATCACGGGCATATCACCCAACTGCGCAATCATTGTTTTGATCTTGCGATACTCCGGTCTGAAATCGTGACCCCATTCAGAAATACAGTGCGCTTCATCAATCGCTACAAATGACACATTTACTTTCTGAAGGAACTCAATATTCTCTTCCTTGTTCAACGACTCCGGAGCAACGTAGAG
This sequence comes from uncultured Ohtaekwangia sp., assembly GCA_964571345.1. Classification (GTDB taxonomy): domain Bacteria; phylum Bacteroidota; class Bacteroidia; order Cytophagales; family Cyclobacteriaceae; genus ELB16-189. The sequence goes on along the minus strand of CAZNCO010000105.1, from coordinate 9,877 downwards.
CAACTTCACTTTTCCTGAAACACAATCTTTTTTGAGCTTAGTGATTTCACCTTTACTCAAAGTTGAATTAAGAAAACGAGCATTGATACCATATGCACTGAGTTGATCAACTTGGTTTTTCATCAAGGCAATAAGGGGAGAGATCACAATTGCCAGTCCTTCATTGATCATGGCCGGCAGCTGATAACAAAGCGATTTACCAGCACCGGTAGGCATGATTACAAAAGTGTTCCTTCCGCCTAATATATTTTTAATGACAGTTTCTTGATTTCCACGGAAATTTCCGTACCCAAAGATTTCCTTGAGTTTTAGTTTTAATTCGCTTTTCTCTTCGGCCACTACCATATTCTCACTAATATTATTTCACACATAAAATCAAACGTTCTGCGTACTGTTTAGAGAAATTGAAGATACTAAATTTTTAGTGAACACAGGGCTATGCATGTAAGATTAAATCTATTTTATTCCTACTAACACTTGTTAACAACGTTGGTTTTCACCTGTGCACATCATCACTGAAACGCTTAATTTTTATGCGTGTTGCCAAGTGTCGGTTAAAAAAGTAAATGTTTCATTTACCTCAATTGTTGAATGTATTGGAAACAAAGTGGGTTTTTGATTAAATTAGTTTGTTAAATTCGCGTTCCTTTTTCAGGAGATTAAATGAATAAAAACTTGTACGTAGTGCTGATGGCTGGTGGCATCGGCACCCGTTTTTGGCCTTACAGTCGCAACTCGCGCCCCAAGCAATTTTTGGATGTTGTTGGCACCGGAAAAACTCTTCTGCAATCAACCTACGAAAGATTTCTACCGCTCTGTCCTAAAGAAAATGTCTTTGTGGTGACACACGAAGAGCATGCAGAAATAACTGCGCAACAATTGCCCGATATCACGTACGACCAAATTTTGGCCGAGCCCATACGCAAAAACACGGCTCCCTGTATAGCATATGCGTGTCAAAAAATTTCGAAAATAAATCCTGACGCAATCGTTGCAATCACACCTGCAGATCATCTTATCTTAAATGAAGCAGATTTTCAGCAAACAATTGCCAAGGCATCAGAATTGGCGAAGACTCAGGATAAACTAATAACGCTTGGAATTAAACCGACACGTCCTGAAACAGGATACGGATACATTCAATACATTGAAGGGAAATCTCCACTGAAAAAGGTAAAAACTTTTACGGAGAAACCCGAGCTGGCTCTTGCTAAGAAATTTCTGGATAGTGGAGACTTTGTGTGGAATGCCGGGATTTTCATTTGGGGTGTAAAAGCATTTACCGATGCCTTTCACAAATATCTTCCAGAGATGGCCGAAATATTTGACGACATATCTGATAAGATTTCAACAGCGGAAGAAAAAGCTGCGATTGAATCAGCTTATGTACAGGTAAAAAGTATTTCCATAGATTATGGCATCATGGAAAAAGCTGACAACGTATATGTGTGGCCAAGTAATTTTGCCTGGAGCGACTTAGGTTCGTGGGCTTCGTTGCATGAAATATCGCCAAAGGACGAAAACAATAATGCAATCAGCACACAAGCTTTAACTTACGATACACGCAATTCCATCATCAAGGGATCAGACGATAAATTGATCGTTGTTCAAGGTCTTAACGGCTATCTTGTAGGAGCTTTTGGAAACGTTGTGATTGTATGTGAAAAAGATAAGGAAGATCTTTTCAGAAGATTTGTCAATGATATCAAAGCAAAAGGATTGAGTTCGGAATTTTTATAAACCGAATCTTTCCCTAATTCAAAAAATCACTTCTTCAATCTTTGGCGAACGCCTTCGTAAACAGCGATTCCTGCAGCCACGGAAACATTCAATGACGCAATATGGCCGTGCATCGGAATTTTGGCGAGGTGATCTGCATCTTTTAGCAATTGAGGTGAGATTCCATCCTCTTCAGACCCCACGATAATTGCCAACGGTGAATTGAGATCAACATCGTAAATGGACTGCGCAGCCTTTTCAGTGCAGGCCACAATTTGTATTCCGTTGTTTTTTAAAAGCTGGAAAGTCTTTTTCATATCATGTTCTCGACAAACAGGCAAGCGGCTAAGTGCACCAGCGCTGGTCTTCATTGCATCTCCAGTGATGGGAGCATTTCCTCTGTCGCCAATAATAATGGCATCCAGACCCGCACATTCTACTGTGCGTGCGATAGCACCAAAATTTCTCACATCGGTAACCCGATCAATAATAAGAAAGAATGGCTGCTTACCATGGCTGTAACAGAAATCAATGATGCTTTCAAGAGAAGCATATTGCACAGCAGCCAACATGCAAATTACTCCCTGGTGATTTTTGGAAGAAAGTCGATTCAACTTTTCTTGCGGTATAAAAGAATATGGCGCATGGTGAAGCTGAGCTACATTAATTAGCTCACGAATCAAGTCATTGTTAAGTCCTGATTGGATGTAAATTCTCTCTATCTCGCGACCGGCCTTGATGGCTTCCATCACTGCGCGTGTGCCAAAGATCATGTCTTTTTTTGGCGATTCTTCTGACATTTAGTTTAGGTATGGGTTGTCACGGATTGAAAAATGCTTCTAAAATTAAAATCTGGCTTTGCGTATCAAGTCAACAGAGCCAAACCAGGGTTCTGTAAATTTTTTATCGCGGAGCAGTACATAATTTTCTGGATCATATACACTTCCACTTCGCACAAAGGTAAAACGTACATTCAGATTTTTATAATTCCATATTTCATTACCTGCATTTCGCATCACTTCGTCAGGCAAACCAAGCACCACAAACAATATACCTCTGTCGGTTTTCCAACCTTCTTTGTAAGATGAAAAATAAATATTAGCCAGTTCTACCCTTCTGAAAAACTGCCGCATAAATTCTTTTGCTCTGTTCTTTTCTCCCGTCATCGATAAGATAACTTTGTCAAACTTTGGTTTGTCACCTTTTGCATTTGACAGATCTGCATATTCCTCCGGTGTTGTCACCAGAATAAGTGGAGGAAGCAGTTCTTCAATTTTGGTAAACTTTGGAAAATTTTCTTTCACTACCCGATACGCAAATCCTCTTGCAGCTGTGGTGTCTTCCTGAAAAAGATAAAGGCCTTCTTTCTTAGGAATGAATGGTTGTCCGTTTTGAAGATGAAAAATTGAATCATGAAAAAAGAATCTTTCGGTGCGGCCTTCCTTTTCAGCAAAAGGAGGAAGAGCGGCCGGAAAAGCGGTATTGTAATAGGAAACATGTAATGGTTTTCCATCAGCACTCTTTGCTACATATTCTTTGTTTTTTGACAAATGATTCTCGGTGATGACGCCCTCGCTAGTTTCGACCCAGCCATCGATAGGGTAAATGGATTCTATTTGCTTATAGTACACCCAGCTTTTCTGACTATCGTTGTTAGTCACTTTGCCAACGAGCACCCAAGGTTTATTAGGAATCGCAAACTTTATAACTCCTCTTCTTTGTTGACCTTGAACAGAAAGCACCGAATCTTTTTCAACAATTGGCACACCTTGATGCTCAACATACGTATTTCGGCCCTCCCAATTTATCGAATACTTATCAGGAGAACCACTCCGCACAATCAACGTGTAACGAACCATGATTGCATTCGCGGCCTTTATTGGTCGGATTTGTAACTCCACTTCGTTGTTCGGATCGTACCAGTACCTGAAGTTGCTTGCCGCAACAGATTGGCCAAACGTAACCGGGCTCACCACCACCAAAATCAAGAAGATAATTAATCTTTTATTCATAAAATTCGATCTACTCAAATTCAACGATAAATCTAATCAATTGAGTTATTTTTACCGATAATTTTTTATGTCTGTATATACCACCGAGATAGCATCAGAGACAATTACCTCTGATAACCCCATTCACCAGCGCCTGTTAAAAGCTTACGTGCTCGCAGCAAACCTTGTGAAAGGCGATCTGTTGGAAGTGGGATGCGGAGAAGGCCGTGGCATTGATTGGCTCGTGCCAAAGTGCAATAGCTATTCAGCAATCGACAAAATTGCACCCGTCATCGACAAACTGAAAGCAAAATATCCGCAAGGAAAATTTATCAGCGGAAATCTTCCTCCGCTTCCTTACAATGATAATTCATTTGAATCTTTGGTCAGTTTTCAGGTGATTGAGCATATCAAAGACGATCATTTTTATTTGAAAGAGATTAACAGAGTATTAAAACCTGGCGGAACAGCTTACATCACAACTCCGAACAGACCAATGTCGCTTTCGCGGAATCCTTGGCACGAACGCGAATACACAGCCGATGAATTAACAAGCCTTGCAAAAAAATATTTCACTCACGTGGAAATGAGAGGCATCACTGGTAATGAAAAAGTGATGGAATACTATCAACGAAATAAAAAGTCGGTTGATAAATTAATGCGCTGGGATATTTTAAAACTTCAATACAGACTGCCGGCTTCCATCCTTCGCGTTCCTTACGAAATGATGAATAGACTCAATCGTAATAAACTGAAAGAAGCTGCGGATGATTTGGTAGCAAGCATACGCCATGAAGATTATCTGGAAACGAATCAGGCAAATACGGCATTGGATCTTTTTCTGATTGTGAAGAAGTAATCTTCGCAAAAAACACCAATCTGGAAAGAGGATAAAAAAAGCCTGCAATTACGCAGGCCTTTCAATTTTATCAAAGGTTCAATTAATAATCACTTCGCGATCCACCGTCATAAATCTGAAGGGTAGAGATTAATCTTGTGTAAGCCCCTTCATACTTCTTTGCCAATTCCGTTTCTCCATGCTCATAGAGTGTACGTTGCAAAATATTCAGCACAACAATATTGGTGCGCAAATCACCCGAAAGAGATGAACTTTCTCCAACCAGATAATTGGCCATTTCCACAGCGCGGTCGCCTATGATTTTAGAAATTTCGATTGCCTTGTCTTTTTCGCCTACGCGGAAAAGAAGATCAATTGTTTCTACCATCGTTTGATCGTAACGAATTGCTTTGTCTGGCATTTTGGTGAGAGAGAAATTGATGAGCTCTTTTGCACTCTCAAGATCACCCTTATCAACCATGGCCTGAACAACCGAATTGAACGAGCTTCTTGTGTTCAGCACAGAACCGCGATAATCATCCGTATAATAAACTTTAGGATTGTCCAGTTCTCTGTACTTAAACTTCTTCATCATTACTTCCTTACTGCGCTCGGTATCTACCAGGTACTCACGATCCTTGCGTGGATTGCGAACCGGCAACACTCTGTAGGCATTGCCCACCTGAACAGCATACGGTGAAAGATCAATATTGATTTGAGCAATAGAAGTTGCGTTCAAATAAATCGGGCGCTCCCAATTATTCGTGACAAGGAAATCCAGCATGGCCAAATCTTTTTTCTCCAACCCGCCACGCAAAACACGTATCTGCATCTCATCCACTACCAGGCTGTCCATACCTTTAGGAATTATACCTTTTGCAAGCACAGCTTGTTTATCCACAGGAATGGTAAGGATTCTGCTTGGAACAATGTTTCTTTCGCCATCACTCAAGCCCGGCAATTTTTTAGCAAGGGCCTGCAAATATTCTTTCGCATCGATGCTTTTGATTTTAAGATCGCGGTAGGGTAGATAATCGTTCAATCCACCCTGTTCATATTCTTTCAACGGAAGTGTATATTTCAATGGCTCTGATTCATAGGCCTTACGCATGCTTTGCTCGATGTACCAATCGGTATTGTAGTAGCTCAATACAATTACACGCATATCGTTGCGGATGGCCTCTGTCTCCTGTGCATACCAGAGCGGGAACGTGTCGTTATCTCCGCCAGAGAAAATTACTGCATTGGGTTCGCACGATTCGAGGTAATTATTGGCCGAGTCAACCGAGAAGAAACGATCGCTGCGATCATGATCATCCCAACCATCTTTAGCCATCAGGGCTGGTGCAGTTAATCCAATAATTGTTGCTGTGATGGCTGCGGTTTTTGCATTCTTAACGACTCTTCCAAGCCCTTCTGCAATGGCGATTACTGACAAGCCAACCCAGAAAGCATATGCGTAATATGATCCTGCATAAATGTAATCGCGTTCACGCGGCTCCGTTGGAGGCGAATTCAAATAGACTACAATAGCAACTCCGGTCATAATAAATAAGAGCGCTATAATTGCAAAGTTCTTCGTGTCCTTCGAAAACTGGTAGAACATGCCGATCAACCCTAAGATGAAGGGAATCATAAAATAATTATTCCGTCCACGGTTTTCAGCAAGTGCAGCCGGCACTTTCTTAAACCATTCTCCCGGCCTCAACCAGCCAGCACCTTGTTCGTCACTTTCGCGGCCCGCAAAATTCCACATGAAGTAACGCATATACATATAACCAATCTGATGAGAAAACATGTAGCCCAGATTTTGTGCAAAAGTAGGACGTTGCCCCTCTTGCAGTCCCATGATCCGTTGATACGCTTCTTTATTATCGCTATTCCACGCACGTGGCAGGAGCGTGATCTCACCCGGCTCGTATTCATATTCGAATTTCCGTTCGGCCGGTTCGTACTTGTCCTTGCCTTTCACATAAGTGGTTTCTCCGTATTTAATTCCAATGGGTTGGGCCGTGAAATAAGCACCAAACAATAGCGGGCGCGAACCATACTGCTCTCTTCTCAGATATTTTACGAAACTCATGATATCTCTTGGTGCGTTTTCATCGATCAGTGTATTGTAGTTAGACCGAATGACAACCATGGCGTAAGAGCAATAACCAATTAAAATAAAAGTAGTTGCCAACAAGAAAGTGTTCCAGATCGTCTTCTCCTTTTTCTGGGTATAATAAATTCCGTAAACCAACGCTCCGATGAGCAATAAGGAAAACACTAAGGCTCCAGACCCAAAGAACATACCCAATGAATTCACAAAATAGATTTCAAACTTTCCGGCAATGGATGGAAGACCTGGCACAATAAAATCGTTTATAAATAATACGATCGCACTGCTCAGCGCAAGTGTGGCAATAATTCCCCAGGTGGTAGTTTTAAATTTCTTGAAGTAGTAAATTAAACCAAGTGCAGGAAGTGTAACAAGGTTCAACATGTGCACACCGATTGAAAGCCCAATCATGTATGCAATCAGTAGCAACCAGCGATTTGCTTTTGCTTCATCTTCAATAACGTCCCACTTCAAAACTCCCCACACTACAAAAGCGGTAAAGAACGATGACATGCCATATACTTCAGCCTCCACAGCAGAGAACCAGAATGAATCTGAAAAAGTGTAGGTAAGGGCTCCGATTGCTCCGGCTCCCATCAGAAGCCAAACCTGGCTTTCAGTAATCTCTGAGTCTTTCTTTATGCCCATTAACTTGCGAGCAAAGAGGGTGATTGACCAGAAGAGGAAAAGGATGGTGAAAGCGCTAGCCAATACGCTCATAAAGTTTATCCAGTAGGCAACCTTTGTAACATCCCCAAAGGAGAGAAAGGAGAAAATACGCCCCATCAATAAAAACAAAGGAGCGCCCGGAGGGTGAGGCACCTGTAGCTTATAAGAAACGGCAATGAACTCGCCACAATCCCAGAAGCTGGCGGTTTCTTCCATGGTTAAAAAATAAGTGACTAGCGCAATGGCAAAGAGAATCCAGCCCGTGACGTTGTTAGCCTTTTGAAAATTCATGCGTCAATTATTGTTTTTAGTTTAAATGCAAATCGCCAAAGTTGATTTTACCCTTTTGGGTGGCTTCACAGATGGCAATTTCATCGGTTTAAGTCTTAACTAACCCGGGTTTCCTTAACGGAAAATAGCCGGATAAGGCGCGAAATTAACAAAATTAAAATGAGTGAAAGCGGTTCTTTTTACCGGGTTGTGTACTTTCGGGCATGCTGCCAATACCTTTTCTCTCTTTGAACTATCAACATCATGAGATCAGCCTCGAGCTGAGGGCTGCATTTGACAAAATTCTTAGCCAAAGTCAATTTATTTCGGGCCCACAGGTTGGGTCATTTGAGAAACACTTTGCCTCCTTTCAGCAATCAAAATACTGTGTGGGCACAGGCAATGGACATGACGCTATTCTAATTGCGTTAAAAGCTTTGAAGATTGGCCAGGGCGATGAGGTAATCGTGCCCTCTCACACCTGCCAGGCTACCTGGCTCGCAGTTGTAAATTCGGGAGCCATTCCCGTTCCAGTAGAAGTGGATAATACACTCACAATAGATCCAACAAGAGTCGAGAATTCGATTACCCAAAAAACTAAAGCAATTATTCCGGTTCATTTGTATGGGCAACCCTGCCGCATGGATTCTATTCTGGCTATTGCGAAAAAAAATAATTTGTTTGTTATTGAAGATTACGCACAGGCACATGGTGCTACATTCAAAGCGCGAATCACCGGAAGCTTCGGGCATGTTAACGCAACAAGTTTTTATCCAACCAAAAATCTAGGGGCATTAGGAGATGGGGGAGCAATTACCACCGATGATGAATCACTTTATCATTTGGCAAAAGCCATTGGCAACTATGGCGTTCTGAAAAAAGATGACCATTCGATAATAGGATTGAATTCGCGACTTGACGAATTGCAGGCCGCATTTCTTTCCGTCAAACTAAAAAAGCTTTCTGTTTGGAATGAAATGCGTAGGCAAAATGCAAAGATCTATTTCGAGCTTTTGCAAAACGTTGGCGATGTTATTCTTCCTCCTTGTGTTAATGAAGAGTGTCAGCCGGTCTTTCACCTATTCGTGATACGCACTTCGCATCGCGATAAACTGAAAAAATTTTTGGAAAAAGAAGGAATCGGAACCGCTATTCATTACCCCGTGCCAGTGCATTTACAAAAAGCATATGTGTCTCTTGGTTACCCTAGAGGAAGTTTGCCTATTGCAGAGAAATTGAGTGAGACGATTTTGAGTTTACCAATATGGCCGGGGTTAAAAACGGAACAGATCGAGCGAGTGTGTGAAGTAGTTAAAAATTTCTTTGCCTAAAAGCATCTCGGTCTCAGCTAACCCAAAGTGATCTCTTCCTAACCTTTGTCCAGTTACCGTTTATTTTTTTGAAGAGTATAAATTCCTCTTCTGCGCAAAGGTTTCCGCAATGCACTTGGTGCTGAACAACTACAAATTGCATTTTTTTATCATGCACAGGAACTGAGAACCGATGATATGCTGCACCATATTTTTCGTGGAATTCCTTCCACTCGTTTCCCAAATTATTCTGGTCTAAAGTCCTTTCTATCTCTCTTCTGTTAAGACACGTAACTCCTTCCATAATACCGTAGCACCAAATGCGAGTGTCATTAAAAGCATTATTAATTAATTCCTTTTTTGATTCCGCATTTAGAGTTGAGGATTCTATTGATGAGATAAAGGAGATCATACTTTGATCCGTTTTAAGGGACAAATGGTAAAGATTAAATGGCTCTGCCAAACTTTCATTCTTCCTTATTGCAGAAAGAAACTCGTAGGCAAATGGATCCTCTATTTTTTTATATCGACCTGAAATTAGAGTTTGATAATCTTTATCATTAAGGTTTGACGTTTGTAAGACGCCAAACAAATAAACCGTTGAAAAAATTATGACGAAAATGGTTATAGATGTAAGTGAAGCATTTTGATGATGGAAGTCCTTGATGCTATACCTTTTCATACACAGAAAGCTATAACTGAAATCCAACTTGATATAGAAAGTAACAACAATATTTGGCAAGTATCCTAACTAAGCATAAACCACCACATAAAACAGCAACCATAAAAGGAAAATCAAAATGTAAGAAGCACTCACAATTCTCCAGGTGTATTTTTGCTGCCGGTGGATCATTGTGGAGTAGAAATTAACTCCGCGAACCAAAGCCAATACATAGATCGCTTCAAACACACTGATGGCACGAAGTGGATATGCATATTTCTTATCGATTGAATAAACATCGAAAAAATTCATAAG
>CAZNCO010000104.1:0-10591 GCA_964571345.1 uncultured Ohtaekwangia sp. | reverse complement strand
CTTAACACCGAGGGAAATTCTGGATTTTTCGAGACTATCTTGTCCACGAATTGGTTTAGATAGCAGCATAACCGAAAGTAGAGCTATCACTTTAACTGCACGATTTAATTTTTGCATGGAAGTATCTTTTATTTTTTAACTATTAAGGCTACGGGTTTCTCTTATTTTACTAAGTCTCCACGGTTCGATAATTTCTGATAATATTTTGGTGGCTGATCATTAACGTGATGTAATCATTCATTGGGTTTGTTTTCATATTCAGTGATTTTTGATTTGATGCGCCTAAACGTATCAGAATAATGAGATCGTGTCAATAGCGAAATTTCGCTATTGACTAGTGTGTGTGACTGGTTCTACTTTTGGAAGAGCCGAATGAACAACAGTCGATAGGTTTTATGAATTTGATTTATCCTTTTAAAATCATTTTTGCATTTGCCCGTACTATTTTTTACCTGCCAGGAACTTTTGTAATCGTTTCGTTTAGGTTAATTAGGGTTATTAATTATATCAGTTTTTCTGTATGGCGGACGTACGTGGCATTTGCAAAAAATGATTTCTCTTTCAAACAAACCAGTTTTTAAAATTGATAAAGATCGAATGCGGTTCACCGTAGATTCAAAATGAACGCGCGGCACGCAGAAATAGACAAATGACGAAATGAAATGTGGGCACAGATGTTTGATTGCCTCAGGAAATAATTCGTCACACGTTAAAATGATAAGAGTACTTATGAAGATGTTAAAATCATTGATTGACTTGTTTACTGGCAGCACGCCTGAAACAGTTCATACTGCTGATCCCACCGTGTACAGGATTGAGACTACTCGGGGGGAACATTCAGGCAGGATCGTTTACCAGGACGATATGATTATTAATCTGCAGAGTTTAGAACTAAAGCAGATAAAAATTTTAAAATCGAATGTTCAGCGAGTTAGCATTATTATGGAAGGAAGTCGGGCTGTAACTGCTAAACATACTTGCAGGTGGCCATAGCTGATTGTCGTTATCAGTTGTTGAGAAGACAAACGCACACCTTACTAACATAAACTTTCAATAAGTCAATAGCGAAATTTCGCTATTGACTTTACGCTACCATTTACTCGATTTTTATCCGCGATAATATTGACTTTATGAAAATTTATATCTCCCGTTTCTTCTTCGTTTTTTTTAATATCGTTTTAATATCTGCGCAAGTACCTCAAAAACTTTCCTATCAGGGCTTACTCACGGATGCAAGTGGTAATCCATTATGCGGCTCTCATACTGTCTTACTTAATTTTTATACTACCTCAACTGCAATTTTCAATCTAACAGCACCAAGCGGAAGTTTCTTAGCGGAAAATGGTTGTAAAGGCTATGCTCCGGAGATAACAATTCCTGCATCCACTACTGGGTTTACTATCAGAGTAACTGAAAATTATTTCTAAATATGTTGATGTCAAATTATTAATAATCTATGAAAAAATCTACTCTAGTTATTGCTCTCTTTATTTCTACGATCCACCTGTTGGCGCAAGTACCAGCAACTCTTTCATACCAAGGGTTGCTCACTGATGCCAATGGTGCACCCGTTACGAATGGTACTCATTCGGTTACTTTTAATTTTTATACTTCCTCGACCGGTGGCACCGCTGCTTTTTCAAGAGGTCCACTTTCGGTTACTACTTTTCAAGGGCTCTTCACAGTGATTCTCGGCAACGGAGGCACTGGTAATGCAGCATTGCCCAATCTTGGAAGCACGCAATACTATGTAGGATTAAGGTTTGACACCGGCACTAGTGATCTTACACCATTAGTCCCGCTCACCGCAGTGCCGTATGCTTTTACGGCAAGTGCATTAGATGCAAATGCGAAAGTAAATGCTTCCCAAATAACCGGAACTCTTTCTGCGAGTGTGATTCCTTCAACCATTGGTGATCCTGTTGGCACTATCGTTGCTTTTGGCGGATCAGCCATTCCCCCCGGCTGGCTTGTTTGCGATGGCAGTGAAGTAAGCAGAACAGCCTATGCATCGCTTTACAAAGCAATCAGCACTTCATGGGGTATTGGCGACAACTCGACTACATTTAATTTACCCGACTTGCGTGGCAGTTTTTTGCGAGGATGTAACTCGTGCCAAAATACAGCGAGTGCAAACCTTACACTGAAAACTCTCTCAACTACATTTTATGATCCAGATGCAGCCGGAAGAATAGCTCTTTATTCTGGGGCAACTGGCGATAAAGTGGGGAGTTATCAAGGAGATGTTTTCGGAAGCCACAATCACGGTGGCGGTAATCATGCACATGGATGGACCGGTTCCTCTACTATTGATACTTGGGGAGGTAATGTAGTGGTTGGAGGTGCCAATATCGGTGCCAAAGGAACACCTGCATCTGGAGTGATAATTGGTACTGAAGGAGGTGCGGAAACGCGTCCGAAGAATGCTTCAGTTATATACATCATTAAATATCAATGAATGTGATTTTAATTCTTTTTGACTCTGCTGAGAATCAAAGAATCATGACCACAATTAAAAATAATGAACAACCTTTTTACGAATGATTACAAATTTACAGAGTAAGATTTTAATTCCTCTTTTAGGAGTGATTGTGTTACCCCATGTTGCGCTATCGCAAACTCAGGTTTATGCAGGCAACACGTATCAGACTTTCGTTTCGGCAGGAACAACGAATGGTGCTGCCAGTGATGGCGCTAATCTTCGGCTTTACTCTGCTGTTGGTCAGCCCATGGCGGTTAGCAGTACTACACTTTCACAAACACAGGCAGGAATACTTTCTGCTGTAAGCAATGGATTATTGGTAGCGGATGTTACCCCACCCACCATCACGCATACTGCTCCGGCATCTGTTGCCAGTGGTACCTCTCTTTCGGTTACGATTGATGATGGAAACGGTGTTGGGGTAAATACAACCCTGGATTCTATTTACTACAAGCCAATTACATCCCCGGCCGCACCCAAGAACGCTTTTTCAAAAGCAGCTTTAACAGCACCAGCGTCTGGAAATGTTTATAATGTGAGTGTAGGCAGCAGTTGGTATGATGCCATGGGCGTGGAGTATTATTTTGTGGCCACCGATAAAAAAGGAAACAGGGCGGTGAGTGCCTCGCATTATTATGTGCCTTTGCTTACTACCTCGGTTTCGCTTAGCTCATTGCCGTTCGGCTCTGCTAAGGAAAGTTATCGGTTGATTTCCTTTCCGTATGATTTGCCTTCGCCACAGAATTCTGTGGCAAATATTTTTAGCGATAACAGTTTAAAGAAGACATCCACAGGTCGGATGTATCAATTCAACACCTCCACTCAACTAAATGAAGAATACAACGATGGTAAATTTACGGTTGTAAACAGAGGAGTTGGCTACTGGTTGTTATTGAAAACTCAATCGCAACTTTCGTTGACTAATGTCGTGTCTCCATCTGAAAACAGAACAAGCCTGCATCAAATCACGCTGCAGCCTCAATGGAATTTGATTGGCAATCCATATCCGGTTGCAATCAATTGGGACGATGTACTGAATTACTCCGGCAATTCCACTGTGGCATCGTCAGTAACGAAGTTGAGTAAATACAATGGCACTGCCAGTTGGGATAATACTTCAGCTTTTAACCCATTTGAAGGAGCTTATGTGAAGAATAACTCGAGTGCAGCCATTACGCTCACCATTCCTTTTGCAGGACAAACTGCTCCCGGTGGAAGAACAGAAAAATTGGCGATGCCCACCTCACAAGATATTTCTTCTGATCAATGGATTGTACCCTTAACAGCTTCTATGAACGATGTGACAACAGTATCCGGTGGTTTTGGAATGCATCCGCAAGCAACGATAGGAGAGGATTGGTATGACAATTATAATCCACCATCACTTTTCAGCAGCCCGGAATTCAAATTTCAACGAGCGGCATTTCCAAAACTAAACCTGGCAACCGACATGGTTACAACTTCGAATGAGTTCAGTTGGGATTTTGAATTGGCCGGCACCGGAGAAGGAGAACTGGAATTGAGTTGGCCAACCATCCAATCCAATGGTAGGCAACTGTTTTTGTATGATGTCAGCCAGATTACGCTTATAGATATGAATTCAATTAACCGCTATGCATTTAAGCCTTCGGCCACTGCCAGGTTTAAAATTTATTTTGGCGAGAATATTTTAAATACAATCCGCCCACCACAGCTTGGCATAGGATCACCTTATCCTAATCCTTTGGCCGCTGACTACTCTGCTACATTTAATTTAGCATTGCCGGATAGCTCCGAAGATTATCAGATTTCCTTGCAGGTATATAGCAACACGGGCATTTTGGTTGGTAATCAAAGCACTTCTTTATCACCAGGAGTACATCAATTGAAATATTTTTTTGATGGGCCAACGATCAATCAGGGAATTTACTTTTATAGGCTCGCAGTCGGTTCCAAAGAAGTAACGCAAACACAAACCGGAAAAATTGTAATACAATGAACAAGCTATACATAAAAATAATAGGCGTATTGCTCGTCATGGCATCGTTCCATCGGACGCCAGCGCAGACGCAAAGTTTTCCAATATCGAGTATTGATCTTGAAGACGATAAGGTGATCATTCACTATGTTTTGGCAGATGAAAACCGGGAGCATCAATATCTTATTCAGCTTTTTAGTTCGCAGGATAATTTTACAACCGCACTTACTAAGGTAAGCGGTGATGTAGGTACAGAAGTGAAGCCAGGTGCCTCCAATAAAATTGTTTGGGATGCAGCTAAAGAGTTGGGTGCTTTCAAAGGTGATCTTTCCTTTGAGGTAAGAGGCCGCGTGTTTGTTCCATTCGTGAAATTGAAAAGCATAAACGAAGGTGATGTTTTTAAGAGAGGAAAGAACTATCCCATCACCTGGTCGTCTGGCAATTTGAGTGGCCAGGTAAATATTGAATTGTATAGAGGAGATGTAAGGATCAGTGGTGATAACAATCAACCCAATGTTGGAAAATATGACTGGTACGTGCCGGGAAGCGCCAAAAAGGGAAGTAATTATAGATTAAAATTTACGAATGCCAAGGATAGAAATGATGTGGTATATTCAAAGGAATTCACCGTAAAACCGAGGACTCCTTTTTTGGTGAAGGTGTTAGGTGTAGCCGTGATAGGTGGAGGCATTGCAGTGCTTGCAGGAGGTAAAGGTTCATCGGGCAGTTCCGGTCCGGCCACAGATCCGTCCCTGCCGCCACCCGTTTCTGATCATCCGTGAAAACTTTAATTCAGCACTTTAACCCATTAGCGCAAATGAAAAAGATAACCATTCTTTTAATACTGCTTCCCTCGATCATCTTGGCGCAGAATGCTCCCACACGTTCTAGTTCGGTATCATTGGATTTTTCCAAAAAGAAATCTGTTAATTCCTCATTCCCAAAAATTACGTTGGTTTATCCGGAGAATGAAACTACTTTTTTAAAAGATGGACAAGTTCGCCTTCAAGCAAGGGTGGAGTCAAAAAATCCACTTAAAAGAGTTTCCCTTGTGATTAGAGACAAAGACTCTAAAGAAATAAAGGCGTCTACCTCCATTCCCATCAGCGAAAACTCTGATTTGTTTTTAAAGATAGACAAGAACATTACACTTACTGACGGGGTGAATCAAATAGAATTGGTGGCAGAAAATAAAGACGGATTAAAAAGCTCTGAGTTTCGCGAAGTACATGTAGGTGTCACAGCTCTTGCAGATGCTTCGAAGTTGGGCCGCAAGGATTATGCATTGATTTTTGCTACGGACCAGTATGACAATTGGAAGCAGTTGGTAAATCCAATATATGATGCACGCACGATTGCCGGATCGCTGGAAAAAACGTACGGCTTTAAGGCTGATGTAGTAGAGAACCCAACGCGTGAACAGGTGTTTCTCAAGCTCAGGGAGTATGCGGAAAAGAAGTTTAATCCTCTTGATCAGTTGTTCATTTTTTTTGCGGGACACGGATTTTATGATGATGTTTTACGGGAAGGATTTGTTGTTCCCCGCGAGGCGCTGCCAGACGATCCTGCCCGAACAAGCTACATTCGGCATAGTGAATTAAGATCGTCTATCAATAACAATCCATGTGAACATATTTTTCTGGTAATGGATGTTTGCTTTGGGGGCACGTTTGACGAAAGCGTTGCTTCACGGGGCGATATGGACGGTGTTTATTCGGAGGCAAGCCAATCCGAGATGATCGTTCGTAAACTTCAATTTCGCACCCGAAAATATTTAACCAGCGGTGGAAAAGAATATGTGTCTGATGGTATTAAAGGAAGTCATTCCCCATTTGCAAAACAACTTATCGAGGCTTTAGAATCTACGGGAGGAAATGATGGCGTGCTGACTTTAAACGAGTTGATGACTTATATTGAAAAACTGAAAACAGCTCCACAGTTTGGGAAGTTTGGTGCTGACCAGCAGGGTAGTGAATTTGTGTTTGTAGTGAAATAAAAAAAATAAAAGCAAACCTGTAAGCCGGGTTCTGTTCCGCCTCTGATTCGTGAGGACACGAACCATAGGGTGGTGCTTATCATTTATCTGGCTCTAACGTCACCGTTAGAATCGAGCAGTCTACCCAATCACGCCAGCTTGCGCTGGTTGCGAGCCGCAGCCTCTTTCGAAGCGTGACCTATTTGACCTTTCAACCCATAAGGCTTGCCGTGCGGTTGATGTCGCCACCAACCCGGTGGGCTCTTACCCCACCTTTTCACCTTTTCCTGCCACGAGCGAATCGCAGCGGGTAGTTTTTTTTCTGTGGCGCTATCTGTTATTCCGATTACTCGAAACACCTTCCCGTTAGGAAGTATGGTGCCCTGTGTTGCCCGGACTTTCCTTGACGCGTTTCGCGCCACGATAAGCCGGTTTGCTTTCAGGCAAAGGTAATAAGAATAGAAAGTTATTTCTGCTAATTTTGAGATACCTAAATTTTGATCATGAAAATATTCAGTCTAATCCTGTCGTTTTTTGTTTTGGCTTTTCAGCCGTTGAATGCTAAGTCAAAACCGGATACAGTTAGGGTGGGTTCCTATATAATCAGCATTCACGATATTAATTTTCATGACAAAGAATACACTGCCCGATTCTGGCTTTGGTTTGTATATGATAATCCGTCATTTGATTTTTCGAAGCAGCTCGAAATACCAAACGCCAAAGACATAGATATTTCTTCTGTGAGTGTGGACACCGTAAATGGAAAATATTGGGCGCAAATGAGGATGAAATGCACCATGAAGGAGAACTGGAAGGTGCATGATTTTCCATTTGATGAGCAGCATTTAAAGATAATGGTGGAAGATGAGGGGCTTGATCTTGACAATGTTGTTTTTGTTCCTGATACGGCTGCCAGTAGATTTGATAATGCAGAAGCGCTAGATGGTTGGATCGTGGACAACTTTAAAGTAACTACTCATGTCAGTACCTATAACACTTCGTTTGGGAATCCCGAGCCGGGGCACCAGGTACAGAAATTTTCGGTATTTTCGATCGAGATGGATATTGAAAGAGAAGCCCGCGGACTCTTTTTAAAAATATTTTTAGGCATGTACTTCGCGTTTTTAATCGCCCTGGTTAGCTTCCTTTCTGACACAAACGAATTGGAGCCTAGATTTGGTCTACCCGTGGGAGGCTTATTTGCTGCCGTTGGAAACAAATATATTATTGATTCCCTGTTGCCAGAATCTTCTCAGTTTAGCCTGGTAGATATTTTACACAGCCTCACGTTCCTGGGGATATTCGCTATTCTTTCAGTCTCTGCGATAGCTTTGAAACTTCATAATGCTGACAAAGTTGAAGCCGCTCATAAGTTAAATAAGGTAGGAGCGCTCATTGTTATATTGGCTTACATTGTTGCTAATGCGTACTATATTACGCAATCGTAAAGACAATGTGATAATCAATTGATATCTACTCCTGTGAGTTTCATTTCATATTGATCGGCCAGGTTTGCAACTTCCTGCACCATTTCTTTTATCGTTTCTTCAGAGCTGGCAATGGTAGATGCTACCGCCTCAACCTGTAGATAATTGTCGCGAATGATGAAACGGCAATAGTTAAAAAATGAAGCTTGTTCCAACAACATCTGAAAGTCCATGCCCGAACGGACGGTGCAAACTTTCGAGTGAAGGACAATTACTTTGCGGTTATACAATTCATTTTGCTTGAGTGTGCCCAGTACAGTTTGAAATCGTCCACCGGATACGGGAACGATTATAATTGAATTGGATGGATCGTATTCAGTATACTGCCCACCAATCTGGTCGGCATATGATTTTAAGATGGCGCTTAAGTCCATGGCTAAGGGGTTTAGAGCAATTTAACGAAAAGTTGGAAATTAGCCTGAGGAAAAATCAGATTTGAAAATGATTAGGGATTCTCTTCTTCTTGTTGGTCCTCTTTCTTTTGTTTGGCAAGCTCTCTTCGTCTGCGCTCTCTTGCCGATGTCAGTAGTTCTCGCCAGCTATTAAAGTTTTGAGTGTTGATTAAACTGATGCCCGTAGTGATGGCCGTATTTGTTCCGAGCGAGGTGGTAAGCTGCGCTACGTTGGTACGGTTATACATCTTCACCTTAAATTTTCCATCCGGTGTGAGAAGGTAATCTACCGTCCAATCACCAATCATGTTGGCTACCTCTGATCGTGCATATTGATTGTTGTTGATAGTTCCATCGCGGGTTACGCGCAATCTTCCATTTAAGAAAGAGTACGAGAGGCGTAGCTGAAAAGTATTGAAGGCTTCCTGGTCAAAATTTCCGAGGTCGAAATTGATCTCAAGATTTTGGTCCACTTGCGACAGCCAATAGCTGAGTTGATTTGAAAGTAATTCGCTCACACTGCTATATAAGCCACCACTCGTAGCGAATGCATCCTGCGGTGAAAAACGTCTCAACACAATCAAGCTAAAAACCTGGCGCTTCAGTTCTTGCTCGTCCATCTTAGCGCGGAATGCTTTGAATTCCTGGTTGAGTGAAATACTCTGTTGGTTGTTGTTGGCTGTTGTTACACTTATGTTGTTGGGCAAATCATTTGCTACGATATCAAAGTTGATTTGTGGCGACATCATTGCGCCTTCAAGTTTCAAAAGCACTTCGGCAGCATATTTCCTTCTCATCTGTGGGCTGCTGATAGGACCTGTCGGTGTCTGGTCGCTTAGAGTTGGCCCAAATGACACAAGCTGCTTATAGCTGGCAGTCATGTTCAGGATGGCACCATAAGGATCTCCATACCAGGTGATGCGACTTCCTCGGTTAATGGTAAATTCTTTGTTGATCAAGTCGTAAAGGGTGAAGTTGTAGTTGCCTCTCTCAAATTCATAATCACCAAACATATTAAACTCTCCCTTGGTGTCAAGTTGCAGTTTTAAATTCCCGTTTCCATAGCCGCGAATGATGTCGCCTGACTTAATGTCAAAAATAATTTCGGTGTAGGCATCCGGAGTGATATCGAGATTCATGTCCATGGTTATTCCGGTTGGTTCTTCTTTTATTTTTGACTTCGGCTTTTTGCTTTTGATTTTCAGCGTGTCAGAAAATTTAACAAATGTGATAAAGTCTTTTTTTGCAGCCGAGGTAGAAGATGTGCCGCTTAGCGGAATGAAAATGCGTGTATTCTTTTCGGACCGGGCGGTGGCTGATATTTTCATGTTGCGCAGCGAACCAAGAATGTTCAGCTCGCCCGTGGCATATGCCTGGCCATAAAACAAATCATTGTCTTTCGGGGTCGTATTCAGCATTTGAAAATTCGTGAACCCCGCGTTTAACATAATACGGAAGTCTGAGTAATTTTTATGTTCCAGAAATCCATCGAGATTTCCTTTGTGATTAAAAGCATCCGAAAGATTAAAATCTTTGAATATAATCTGATTGTGAGTGAAGCCAAGCGAACCGGAGAAGCTATACTTTGTGCGGAGATAATCAATCATGAGTTTGCCTCCTTCCACCTTTCCGTTGCCCTCTATTTGTGGTTTTGTAAACGTTCCGGAGATGATGTAATTGCCGGTAAGCTCACCATCCATCTGAGAGAAAATCCCCGAAAGGAATGGCTCAATGATTTTAATGTTTGTGTTCTTCAACTGAGCATTTACAAAAAGCGGGCTTGCGTTCTGGTTGTCGTAATAGCCCTCCATTACTACAGTCTGTTTACCGAGTCTTTCCAGTGTGAAGTTGATATCGAACCTCTGCTTTTCGCGATTCCAGATATTGGTGCCGCTTAGGTTTCCCACGAGAAAGTTATCAACCATTAAGCTATCAATGGATAAATTGTTCTGGATGTATGGCGACTTATATAAATCGCGTGCCTGCACTACGCCATTCAAATCACCACTTATTTTTTCGGCTAGCAGCGAGTTAAGAATGTCGATGCCGAGGCTGTCTACGTTCAGGTTTAGGGTTTTGCTCGGATCATCGGAGATAAATCCATCGAGCATCACTGATTCTTTCCCCCGGTGAACTCGCAAATTATGGATGGACCATTCCTTCTGTTTTACGAGCGCATAGTTGTTTGCGCTGATCGTCCAATCTTCATCAAATATTCTGAGGCGTGTAGGAAGTATTTTTAGTTTTATGCTGTCTTCCAAAAAATCAAGCTCTGATTTTAGTCGTAGGATATTGGTG
>CAZNCO010000103.1:0-10664 GCA_964571345.1 uncultured Ohtaekwangia sp. | reverse complement strand
CCATTTTGGTGCGTTCGCCATTCTCCTCGATAGCAATAACCATGTTATTCTGAAGCGTGCGGGCCATCACTTCTACTTCTGCGAAGTCATTTTTGATCAGGGGCCCAATGGGAGGAGCTACGGTAGCAAGGTTTAGAACAGACGCTCCCTCTCCGTTGAAGAATTCACGTGTTACGCGGTAGGTTCGGTTTGCTTTTGCGTGATACCGGTCATAACTCAATTCATCCGCGATAAACAAATAGATGAGCACAGCTGCAGTCATTGAGAGCGTAAGGCCTGCCAGGTTGATAGACGAGGTAAGTTTGCTGCGCAGGATTGAGCGAAAGGCAACTTTGAGGTAGTTTTTGATCATATCGCGGATTTTTGTGATTAACTCTTGATTTTCAGATTGGTTACGCAAAGAGACCTGCCGAATGCAAAAGGGTTGCACCGCGCACACTTTTTCATCGAAGTTGATTTCGAATCATTTAAGGCGTTTCCCCTTCAGGATCGGGGATAGAATGTGTTTAAAATGTGTGTTGTTAGTGGTTTTCTTCGATTTTCAGGAATGGGTTTTCTTTATAACTTTACCGCCCGTTAAAACTCAAACTACTGATTTCATGAAGTTTATCGTCAACTCAAGTTACTTGCTTAGGCAATTATCCAACATCAACGGTGTGATTACAACCAACCCGGTGGTGCCCATTCTCGAAAATTTTCTTTTTGAAATAGATAAAAGCAAGCTCACCGTTACGGCTTCTGACTTGCAAACTTCCATGATCACGGAGTTGAATGTAGAATCCAAAGAGAAAGGTAGCATCGCAGTGCCCGCCCGCATTCTGTTGGACACATTGAAAAACTTGCCTGATCAGCCTGTAACGTTCTCTGTAGACGAGTCTACCTACAGTGTTGAAATCAGTTCTGATAATGGCCGTTATAAATTGGCTGGTGAGAATGCCACGGATTTCCCTAAGGTACCTGCTGTGTCAAACGATTTCTCAGCATCCATTTCTACCGAAGTTTTGGCCCGTGCGGTGAACAACACCATCTTTGCCACCAGCAGTGATGAGTTACGCCCTGCTATGACGGGTGTTTATGTAAACCTCAGCGAAAAGAATACAACTTTTGTTGCTACCGATGGACACCGTTTGGTACGCTATCGCAGAACCGATATCAAATCTGAAAACGGCAATGCCATTATCATTCCGCGCAAAGCATTGAACTTATTAAAGGCAACGCTGCCAAGTGAAAATACGGATGTGAACATCGACTTCAACCTAAGCAATGCGTTCTTTAAGTTTGGAAACATCCGCATGATCTGCCGTCTGATTGACGAGCGTTTCCCTGACTACGAAAATGTGATCCCTACTTCGAATCCGATTAAGATGACGATCAGCAGAACTGACCTGTTGAGTTCATTGAAGCGTATTTCCATCTATGCCAACAAGACTACGCACCAGGTTCGTTTGAAAATCACCGGAAGTGAGTTGCAGGTATCAGCTGAAGATTTGGATTTCTCTAACGAAGCTAACGAAAGACTTTCCTGCGAGCACGAAGGTGAAGATATCGAGATCGGCTTCAATGCAAAATTCCTGGTGGAGATGTTGACCAACCTGGATTGCGATCAGATCAAATTAAACATGTCGGCACCTAATAAGGCTGGCGTGATTATCCCTACTGAAAAAGACAAAGGAGAAGATATTTTGATGTTGGTGATGCCTGTGATGCTGAACCAATACGCATAACGTATTTTAGTTAAACTATTAAGAGGGCTGCGCGAGTAGCCCTTTTTTTGTGCTTGGTAAGCAACTCTACTCAAGCAGCTTCCGCTTATCACAAATACACACCTGCCATGGCGGATGTTCCGTAAAAGTAAAATCATTAATTTAGTTTCATCCTTGGCCGGTTTGCAAGGCTCGTTTTTTTTGAAACGTGCCTTTTTGATCGCTAAGAAATGTTATCCTTTCTCTTGAAACACTATTCTATGGATTCACTTCAACCTTCAAAAACAATCAACATGAGTACGGTTATCATCATTCTTATCATTGGCGTAATTGCAGGCATCTTCAGCGGCTTTGTGGGCATCGGTGGCGGGCTGATCGTAGTGCCAAGCCTGGTTATTTTTCTGAGCATGAGCCAGCACCAGGCGCAAGGCACCTCGCTTGCCATGATGCTGCCACCCATTGGAGCTATCGCAGTCTATAATTATTACAAAGCAGGGGCGGTAGATTTTAAAGTGGCAGCCATCCTTTGTGTAAGCTTCGTTGCAGGTACCTTCCTGGGAAGTAAAATTGCTATTTCGCTTTCTCCAGATCAGATCAAGAAAGCCTTTGGAGTATTTATTATTTTGCTCGGATTAAAAATGGTGTTCTTAAAATAAAGGTCAACTGCATATTGTGCTTTCGCGAAGTTCCTGTTGTAACTTTTGAATCAAGCGCAGTATCACTGAAATCAATTTTCAATCACATGCTCGCTTGATCAGGATTGAAAATACTGCAGAACCTCTGCGCGGTTATTCGATGCTTCGTAAATTGTAGGTGCATACATACCTACAAATAGAATTGAAATGAGCGAACGTTTAATTGATTTTTTAACCTATTCGGCCAAATGCGTAACCGGAACATTGATTGTTCTCAGCGTCTCAAAAGGCTTCAGCAGCTTAACGTACTCAGACACACTCTGGGCATTGTTTTCTGTTTTGCTGGTTTTGTCACCTGATGGAAAAGATACCGTAACCCTTGCGCTCACGCGCATCAAAGCTAACTTGTTGGGGGCAGGAGTGGGGTTCATCTTTATCACCTTGTTTCCGAATGATATGAATATGTGGACGATCAGCCTGGTACTTTTCTGTACACTCGGCATCGGTTATCTGCTCAAACTGGATTCAACACTTCGCTCCGCATTGTGCGCAGCTATTATTATTACCATGCCGCAACATGAAGTTGTGTCGACCACCACACCGGTAGCGCGTGTTATTTCGGTCATAGCCGGATGCTTGCTGGGAATTTGTATCACGTATGTATTTCATTTCAAGCAGAGAGCAGTGGCAGGTAAACCTGATGATAAACCGAATGAATGAAGTAGCCGCGAGTTGATTCTCCTGCCAATTGTTGCTAGGATTCGCGCATAGGTGGTATAACCTTATCGGCTATCTTTGCCTCATCAAAACACAACCCATCATGATCGACTTGATAAAGCACATTGAATACCACCACTGGGCAAATGGCAAAACGGCATCGCAAATTGAGAACTTGAGCAGTGCAGTAACAGAGAAAGAGTTTGGTGGAAGTTTTCCTTCTATACGCCTCACACTGCTCCATCTTTTGCAGGCTGACTACCGGTGGCTGCATCGCCTCAACGGTGTTCCGATTGTAGAAGTGCCGGCTGAGTGGCAGCAGGCCAATGTAAATACACTGCTCACCACCTGGCGCAGTGTGCAAGACCAGTTAGTAAGTCGTGTAAAAGAACTGGCCGGCAACGAAAACCAAATCGTAAAATTTGTGACGGCCAAAGGTGACCCTTATGAAATGGCGTTGGCCGATGTGATTGCTCATCTTGTCAATCATGGCACCTACCACCGCGGTCAGTTGGTAAATATGATGCGCATGGCTGGTGAAAAGCCGGAGAGCACCGATTACTTTATTTTTGTAGCGGGGCTGGGCCGGTGATATTATTTCTGAATCAAACAATCATCGCCACTTTCGCTTCACCTCGCCTTCGTGGCTTGCCCGGAAGAAGTTTATATTGGCGATTCCAAAATCAAATTCAAAATACGGGCCGTTATACAGATAAGTAGTTTGAGGTGTCCCTTGCAGCGAAGTAAACTGAATACCATCAGAGTTGTAAGCTATTGATCGTTGATTCTTGCCTTGATCGATTTCCACACCAGGTCCGGAAGTCATCGTCCAGGTGTAGCCGACATTAAATCGCCACCATGGCATGCTGAGGTGAATATCGTCAGAGCGGATATCGTGGCGAATGCCAAACTGCAACTTCAACGTGTGTGAATAGTTGTTGATTCTTACATTTATCGGATTGCCACCCGATGCATCAACCTCGTACTTTTGACCGAGCACGGTAGCAGATGCACGTGACAGGTCAATGGTTTGAGGCAGCGTGTAAAAAGCATAGTTGGATTCTTCCAGGGTAGACATGGTGAGCATCCACGGTGTGTTGCCCAACCGGTAATTCATTCCCAACTGCAATTCTAATCCTTCTGAGTAAACTTGGCTTGCCTTGCCGGCTTGAAATCTGAAGGCAACGAACGGCCCGCGTACCATTCCGAATTCTATTCCCAGCATCCCATCCCAGAAGGGCTGTTGCTGTGTGGCAGATCGCATCTCGCTTACGTACACATGCGGGGTAGGATCGTTCGTGTAAGTATAGTTGAATTGCAGCCGGGTGTCATTCACATATAGGTTGGAGAGGCTTGTGCCCACCGGCATCCCCAGGTAGATAAAGTTCTGATACGCTCTCGTTCGAACAATCACAGGTTTTAGTGATGAATTGCTTTTCGCTTTCTTGCGATCGGGAAGATTGCGCAAGATGTCCTGATCATACTCATCCGGGTCGTGGCCACGCGTGTTGTCGCGCCTGGGTAGTTTTCTGTATTGTGCCATCATGGGCTTTGCCTGCATCAGCGCAAGACAAAGACATGTGGTAATAACAAAATGGTGGCGGCTGAGCCCGATCACTGACTGCCTCATGTTCATATAATTGTGAGAACGTAGAATCCGGCTGTGTGATGTTGGGTTATGTGATGTTAGTACGCACGCGATGTTCGTGTGGTTTCAACTTCAGGCAACAATAATTGAAATGCGGGCAAGAAGCGATCCAACATATCACCTATAACAAATGATTTTGTATTTCGATTAATCGGTCTTATGTAAAAAAAAACAATTTAGCTTCTGGCCGAACAAAGCACTTTTTTTATGAAGAAAATCATCGTGTTGCTTTTTATTGTAATCACATCACATGGTCAGGCAAAGAAGAGCACACTGGCGCGTGCCGATTCACTATTCCAGGTGGGAGATTTTAAAACAGCCAGAGAGCTTTATTCCAAAATCCTGAAAGACACCTCACGCAATGCGTGTGCTTGGTTAAGGTGCGGGCAGGCAAACCTGAACCTGAAGAACTTTGACCAGGCGCAACGTTACTTTAACAAAGCGCTCTCGGCTGAAGCCGGCAGCTCCCATCCGAATGAATGTATTTGCCGGGCTTGCGCGAACTTATTCCGTAAAAAAGCCATTTTTACTTTGTGAGCGAAAAAAGTAATTTTCAACGATGCTCTCCAGGCAATCAGTAAATCACCAAATCAAATAATAATTCAGAAATTGCGCCCGATTAGTTAACCGATGAAAACATTGATGATAACCCCCGAGGGGTTGGAAAAACTTAAAGCAGAGTTAGACCATCTGTGGCGCGTGGAGCGGCCCGACACCACACAAAAGGTTGCGTGGGCAGCAAGTCTTGGCGATCGTTCTGAGAATGCAGACTATCATTACAACAAAAAGCGTCTCCGCGAAATAGATAGACGCATTCTTTATTTACGCAAATGCATTGACGACCTCAAAGTGATACACTATTCACCTTTTCAGGAAGGCAAAGTGATGTTTGGAGCGTGGGTGGAAATTGCAAACGACAAAGGCATGAAAAACCGTTTTCGCATTGTTGGTTCCGAAGAACTTATCGGGATGAAGGATTACATCTCGATGGACTCGCCCATGGCCCAGGCGCTGTTGAAAAAAGAAGTAGGCGATGAAGTTGTGGTGAAAACACCTACGCACCAATTTGTGTGGCGAATTACTAAGATTGAGTATCAGAAGTAGTCGTGCTCCCTTCGAAGCAGCGCGCTACCTCCCACACTGTCACACCGGCCTGCGAGTGCGGCTGGCAGTGCGCGTGCCGGTGTCTCCTCGAAAGGAGAAGCACATCGTGTACTCGATTAATTAAGTAAACACTCCTTCGCACGGAGAGATGGCGCCTGAACTGTCACACTGAGCCTGTCGAAGTGCGACCTTGAGTGGTCTTCGGAGTAAGATGTACTCTATCAATTAAGTGAACATTCCTTCGCACGAGGAGATGCCGGGACAGCTCCTGCTTAGGCGTCTGCGGCCCGGCATGACAGTAAATGATGACGGGTCTCCTTCGCACAACACACTTCCTCAAACACTGTCACAACGGGCAGTAGAACGCTAACATTCTACTGCTTGATAAATTCAACCCTGCGGTTGTTCGCTTTACCTTCGGCAGAGTTGTTGTCGCTCAGCGGTTTGGTTTGGCCGAAGCCCTTTGTCGTGAGGCGTGAGGCATCAACACCTAAATCAATCAATGCTGCCTGCACCGCATTGGCTCTGTCCTCAGATAGTTTCAAATTAGTTGCCGGATCCCCATCGCTGTCGGTGTGGCCGTCAATTTCAAATTTGATCTCCGGATTATCCACCATCACTTGCTTAACCATGTTCAAAGTCCCCATACTCTCTGGTCGGATGATTGACTTTCCTACATCAAAATTAATTCCATGGGTAACAATCTTTGCATCAGTGAATTTTTTACCGGTCATATTCATTGAGCCGCCCGAAGCTATTTTGATATTCTTAAAAATAATCGGGGCATCCTGGCCACCGATGCCACCAAACTTTACAGATACAGGTGTAATCTGAGTGTTGGGCAAAATCAAAACACGGTATTGATCCACGTAGCATTTCATTTGTCCATTCTTAAAAATGATCGCAGCATGATGCCACTTCCCGGCAAGGTCTTCTTCTCCGGGGAAATTGTTGCTGAACTCTCGCGGAAAATAACTGGTCGACACCTGTCCACGTTCGCCAAATTCAATGCCAACTCTTCTTTTATCGGCACACATAAAGAAAACGTGTATCCCTCTGGGGTGTTCTCGCTGAATAAAATAATCCAACTCAACGGTAAACGGATCTGTCAGGTAAGAGCTCTCCGTAAGGCGTGGAGTAACAATCGCATAATTACCCTCGATTATAAAAAATGCCAAATCACCATTCACTTTGTTTAGCAGGGCCTGTCCATGTTCCAGGTCCCACTTGGAAGGAAACTCGCCATCTTGCTCTCCACTGAAATTGTCTTCAAATAAAATCTTCTCACCCGGTACAAAGTCATAATTGGAATACACTTTTAAACTGGTGGGCTGCGGTTGAGATTGCTGGCCTTGGGCTTGGGCTTGTGGTTGGTCCGGCTGATTGGGCTGACCTGGCTGATTTGGATTCTGATTTTGATTGGGCGCAGTTGGATTCTGCGCTTGATTTTTCTTTTGATTCAGTAGTTGCTGCTCTTCTTGTTTAAGTTTTTTCTTCATTGAATTAAGAAGACTTTGAGCTGACACAGCGTTATAAAATAAAACTACCACCACTACTGCCAGTAAATTTTTCATAGCATACAGAGTTAAGTTTTCTAATGTGATCTTAATGTTGTTTGTTGAAGTTTAATTCAATATAAGCAGGCACACGCGCTTTGTCAACTCTATTTTAGATAGCTCCTCACGTGAAGCAGAGACAAGCAAGTCATTGTGAAAATTCAGGATCGCGGACGTAAGCTCTACGCCTGCTGTGAAAGAATTTCCATTCACAAACTTTAAAGGCGATTTACTGATAAGCCGCCTTCAAGACAGATCAAGACATCAACGTTGTGAAACGTAAACCTTTAGTTTCAAATTACGTTGAAATCATTGTGAGTCACTTCCGACTCAGAATCCCACGAATACTTAATGTAGAATATGAAACAACAAGAAACCCTCTTGCTGCTGCGGGCGCTTGCCTTTGCGGCAGACAAGCATCGCTTTCAAACGCGGAAAGGAGAAACCAAAACTCCTTACATCAATCACCCGATTAACGTGGCACTCACACTCGCTGAAGTTGGAAACGAAAACAATATTCAATTGCTTACCGCTGCTGTGCTTCACGACACCATCGAAGACACCGAAACAACACCCGAAGAAATCGAAAGTCAGTTCGGAAAAGAAGTACTCGACCTGGTGCTTGAAGTCACAGACGATAAATCCCTGCCCAAAGAAGAGCGAAAGAGACGGCAGGTGCTTCACGCACCAACCAAATCTGCGCTCGCCAAAAAACTAAAACTGGCTGACAAGATTTGCAATGTGTATGACATCATCCATCACCCGCCCGGCTGGCCGATCGAAAGAAAATTGCAATACCTAAAATGGGCCGAAGATGTCCTGACAGGTCTGGCAGGTGCAAATGAAAAGCTGGAGAGCAGATTGAAAGTGTTGATTGAAGAAGGGCGAAGGAAGTTGAGTTGATCATGATTAAGAGTCTCCTTCGCACAGGTCATCATTGGACGCTGCGCACTTCCTCCAACACTGTCACACCGGCCAGCAGGTGCTGCGCGTGCAGGTGTCCCCTCGAGAGGAGAAGCGCATCGTGTACTCGATTAATTTGTGTTAACTCAACTTCCTCTTCAACTCACCCAGATAAGAAGTCCATCCTGCGGAGCATTGATTGTAACACTCTGCTTCAGGCGTTAACCCTTCATGGGTGAACGTAACTTCCGTGACGTTGCCAAGGGTGTTGATATCGAAACCAAATCGTGAGTTCTTCCATTCCGTGGGGTCACTTAAAAAAGTGAGTTCACTTTCCGTCACCAACCATGAAACTCGTTTATCGGGCACCAGCTCCACCAGTTTCTGTTTCGTATAGTGCGCACCGCCACCGGCTTTGAAAATGAATTCATCATTCACCTGTTGGCTTTTACCTTCAATGGTCTCTTCATAAAAGCCAATCCACCATTGCCTCACATCCAGCAACAACTTAAAAAGTTGCTCGGGTGTTTTTGTTGTTTTGATCTGATACGTAAAATTTTGTGTTTTCATAATGAACAAAAATAATTGCCTGGGCAGCTTTGCATCGGTGGTAAAATGGACATTCTAACGGGTTGATTTAGACAACCGGCATCTCCTACCTTTGTACAAACAAAATACCATGAAGCGTATCACCATCCTTGCGCCACGCGGTGAAGGCAATAACCTCAGCAGCATTGTGGGCGCCTACAAAATATTGTCGCGTGCCAATGAGCATTGGAAGAGTCGTGGCAAAAAAGAGCTATACAAAATTGAAATAGCGGGCATTTCAAAAAAGGTGAACTATTACGATGGACTGTTCTCTGTGAAACCACACATCCATATTGCGTCAGTTGTCAAAACCAACCTCATCATCATCCCGTCACTCAACCACAACTATAACGAGGCGGTGAAACAAAATCAGGAGCTCATCCCCTGGATAGCGAAGCACTATATGCGCGGGGCCGAGGTGGCATCCATCTGCACGGGTGCATTTTTGTTGGCCGCTGCCGGATTGCTTGAAGGCAAAAGTTGCTCCACCCACTGGGCCGCAGCCGACAATTTTCGGCAGATGTTTCCTCAGGTAAACTTGCAGACCGACCAATTGATCACCGATGAACATGGCCTTTATACCAACGGAGGTGCGTATTCGTTCCTTAACCTGATTCTTTATTTAGTTGAGAAGTTTTACGATAGACCTACGGCCATCTTCTGCTCTAAAGTATTTCAAATTGAAATGGACCGTCACAGCCAGTCGGCATTTATTATGTTCACCGGCCAAAAACTGCATGGCGATGAAGTAGTGAAAAAGGCTCAAAGCTATATCGAGAGCAAGCTGGCCGAAAAGATTTCGGTGAAAGAGTTGTCTTCGCGTTTTGCCGTGGGCAGACGCAACTTCGACAGGCGATTTATTAAGGCTACAGGCAATACACCCATTGAGTATGCGCAGCGAGTAAAGATAGAGGCCGCCAAGAAGGCATTCGAAACAGGCCGCAAAACCGTGCACGAGGTAATGTACGATGTTGGCTATGCCGATGAGAAGGCTTTTCGCGAAACATTCAGAAAAATCACGAGCCTTTCTCCGCTCGAGTATAAAAAGAAGTATAACAAAGAAGCAGTTTAACAGGAATTGCTCTCAGTACATGGATTGGCACTACTTTTAGGTTAGCCACCGCACTTTATCATTGGCTCTCTGATTTTCTTTTTATCAGTTTTGCCACCGCCCGGCATCACAGTGGTTGATGAAGATTCTCCTTCGAATGGTACTCTATCCTGGATTGCTATCACGCCTCGAAACGTGAAGTACAAATTGTTTGTCAAGCTTGAAATCAAACGTAATCTCTTCCATCAGCTCGCATGCTTTTCTAGACATGGTCAGCATTTCAAGCAAATCTTTTGCATTTACTGACAAAGCACTGCTTTTGCTTGCTTTTCCTTTTTGGATATGCATATCAAAGGAGAAGTTTTTCTCTTTAGGCCCAAGGGCTTTGAATTCATGATCGGAGAGTTTGTACTCTTTCGATCCACCTGCCGAAGCAATCATCATTTGTAGAATGGCCGGCCGGTATTTGTTCCACAAAGAGATATACACTTGATTGCTCATACTACTAAAAAATTGAGGCTGCATTTCACGAAGGTAACGATAAAAAGATGAACTCAAAGAAATGTATTAGAAACCACGAACTTCCCACCCGCATGCGGCCCGGCATGACAGCAAATGATGGAGAGTCTCCTACGCACAGGCGCGTCTTAATAAGACAATAATTCGCAATTCGCGAATCACGAATATAGGGATTAAGAAAACTGTTGTACTAACCCCCTATAAGTTGGACAGAATCATTATTTAAAATGTGTAGTGCTT
>CAZNCO010000102.1:0-10673 GCA_964571345.1 uncultured Ohtaekwangia sp. | reverse complement strand
CTACAGAAGTTACATTTTCTATTTGCAGGAGTTTATTGTCAAGAGTGGGTGTGCTTTCAAATGTGTTATCAAGTATTCGCTCGTTCCAATACCCTTGTTTATGCACCTGGATATAGCCACTATAAAAGCTCACAACATTCTTGATCAGATTATCAAACACACCATCTTGCAAGCTGCTGGTGACAATGGAAAGAATTACGGCAAAAAAGACAGCGGCAATTGAAATGGCGCTGCGATTCTTATTCCGCCAGATATTCTTCCATGCCATTCTCGCCAACCACATATCATCTAAGGGTTTTCATCTTATCCATTGAAAAAAAGTTATCGTCAAGCGGACGGTTGAATAAAATCCGTTTGTAAATAATTTCAGTCCGTTGATTTCGTTTTTCTGCCGGTATCATTTCTACACGTGTAGGAATTAATCGCCCGTCCATCATCCGGATATCAAACGAGTTCATGATGTTGATTAATATACCATCCTCATCATAGAAGCGGGAATGAAGCTCCAGCAAATCTTTTTTGTCGATGCACACGATCAGCTTACCCCACACCACCGCGGCCTCCGGCTTGGGTATCATTTTAATGATGTAGCAATCTCTTCCCATGACGGTAGTATCTCCCACAATGCTGTGATCATAATCTTCTACGATAGAAGATTCTTTCACCAGGTCGTCATTCGTAAAGTCAGTACCCATCCAGGATTGACTCATCATTGAGGGCGGTAGCTTGATGGTACGTTCTAAAGTTGGCAACCAATTCCAGACTTCTTTTTTACGCTTTAAGAAGACAGTTCCCTTATCCTTGGCAGGTGATTGAATGAGAATCATGGCAAAATGATTTCCTTTCATCCATGTTCGCATTTCCATTTCGCGCGTCCAGGTAGGGCGCGAAGTTTTTATAACCATCTCCGCCTGTGATGTTGCGCCACGCATGCGCTCATCCGCCATCTTTACAATGGTTTTTGCATCTTGCCCAGATATAAAATGGTAACAGAGCAAAGCCAGGCAACCGGCCGTTATCCGTTTCAAATTAAGATAAACCACACGCTGGCACACACTATAAACCTATGGTTCCTATCATTAGCATCAAATGATCATTGTCATCTGTGAACATGAGCTGTATCAAAGAATTTACAAGAGCGGAAGCTTGAAATCCAAAATAGAAACAATAAAGATCGGGCAATCACCTAATTTTGGTATTCAATCACTACCTAAGTAAAGTATGAATCAAAATTTCGAAACCATTTGCGCGCAAGCGGGTCACGTACCAGGCACTGGCGATGCCGCCTTAACTTCATCCATTCAGCTCTCCACCACCTTTCACTACGTTCCTTCGGGCGAAGCGCCTACGGGCTGGGTCTACAGCCGTGAAAGCAATCCAACACGCAAACATCTTGAGAATGTGCTATCACAACTTGAGCAAGGTGCAGATGCAGCCGCCTTTAGTAGTGGTAGTGCTGCTGCCCATGCAGTTTTTCTCAGCTTAAAACCGGGTGACCATGTCATCGTCAATAATGACGTATATGCAGGTGTCCGCTCGATGCTGAAAAATGTCTTTATTCCCTGGGGTCTGGAAGTATCTTTTATAGACTTAACTGACATTAATAATCTTAAAAGCGCCATCAAGTCAACTACAAAACTCGTGTGGTCTGAATCGCCCACCAACCCGCAATTGAATATCATCGACTTGCAATCAGTGATAAACATTTGTAAACAACGAGGTATCCGTACTGCCATCGACAACACGTTTGCGACACCCGTGCTGCAAAATCCATTGGTGCTTGGTGCGGACTTAGTAATGCACAGTACAACCAAATATCTTGCAGGTCATAGCGACTTAACGGGCGGTGCGTTGATTACGAAAGAAAAGAATGAATGGTGGGAAAAGCTACGGTTCATCCAGCACATCGTAGGTTCCGTTCCGAGTCCCTTTGATTGTTGGTTACTTACGCGCGGAATAAGGTCGCTCGGCCCGCGTATGAAACAACATGTTGAAAACGCAGAAGCCATTGCGGAATTTTTAAAAGGTCATCCCGCAGTGGAGCGTGTGTTGTATCCGGGGTTAAGTTCACACTCGGGTTATGAAATTGCCAAAAGTCAAATGAAAGCTCCAGGTGCAATTGTATCTTTTCTGGTCAAAGGTGCGAAAGCAGAGGCCATCAAAGTTGCACAGAAGGCAAAAGTATTTACCAACGCTACCAGCCTTGGTGGAACGGAAAGTCTTTTAGAGCACAGAAAAACTGTCGAAGGTCCTGACTCACCTACGCCCGATAACCTGATCCGGTTGAGTGTGGGACTGGAAGACATAAACGATTTAATCAATGACCTGAATCAAGCGTTGCAATAATTATCAAGTAGATTGCACACAACTAAATGTCGAATTTATGTACGTGCCACCCAATTACCGGAATTCAAATATTGAAGAGGTTCATGACTTCATTCGTGAAAATGGGTTTGGAATCCTGGTGAGTCAGACTGACTCGAAACTTTGGGGCACACATATTCCACTGGTGTTGGAGAAAAATAAAAATGGCCAGTGGTCTTTGTTCGGACATTTATCACGCGGAAATCCTCAATGGAAGAACTTCGCTGACACGAGCGAGGTAATGGTAATTTTTCAAGGACCCCATGCGTATATCTCTTCTTCATGGTACGATCACGAAAATGTTCCCACATGGAATTATATAGCAGTTCATGTGTACGGAAATGTTAATATAATAGAAGGAGATGCCGTGAAAACCAGCTTAAAAGATCTTGTAGATAAATATGAGAAACATTCTGAGCATCCCATTAAGATGGAAAACATGTCAGAGAAATTTCTGGAACATGAAATTCGGGGAATTGTTTGTTTTGAAATTGAGGTCACTTCCGTGGAAGCCGCCTACAAATTATCCCAAAACAGAGATGCAAAAAACCACGCCAACATTATAAACGAATTAAAAAACAGAGGCGACCACAACTCTATTCAAATTGCGAATGAAATGATCAAACGCAAGTCCCATTAATTGTTCGTACATCCGATCAATCTCTTCGACCTATAGTTGCCAACATAACCGGTTCTTCCTAATTTCATGTTCTTGTCTACCCGCTGGCTGCAAGTGTCGTTTTAACTAAATCTTTTTTTATGAACAGAAAATTATTCCTGCAGTCATCCACCATTCTGGCAGGCGCATCGTTGCTTCCTGTTAACAATGTCTTTTCTCAAAGCTTGTCCGAGTCAGGTATTGATAAACTTACAGACGCCAACGGAAATTTTGAGTTGCAACCGCTTCCATACAACGAAACATTTCTGGAACCACACATGGATCAGGAAACAGTTCATCTTCACTACACGTTTCATCATGGCGATGCAGTGAAAGCTGCCAATAAAGATCTGATGATGATCCGAAAGGCACTGGATGAAAACAGTGTGGAGACCGTTGACTACTGGACTAAAAAACTCTCGTATCATTTATCATCGCATATTCTTCACACCATCTTCTGGACCAACCTTTCGAATAAAAAATCTGATCCTGCTGGCGAGTTATTGAAACAAATAGAAAAAGACTTTGGAAGCTACGACAAACTCAAACTCCTGATCGCCAAAACATCCAAGGGCGTTGATGGCAATGGGTGGGGAATCCTAGGGTACCAGCCTTACACGAAAAAACTTACCGTGCTGCAATGCGAAAATCATGAAAAGCTCACGCAGTGGGGTGTTGTGCCATTGTTGGTGGTTGATGTGTGGGAGCACTCCTACTATCTCAAATACCGAAACCGCAGAGCTGAGTTTGTCGACAATCTCCTCCCCATCATCAACTGGGATAATGTAGCTCAACGGTTTGAGCTAGCCCGCAAAATTCAATAATCCTTTAAAGCTCTGCGCGCATCTTGAACATCGTCATTGCAATAGTTTGTAGAAAACTATTAAAATTGTGGTTTGCACGATACTCAGTAGTTAATTGTATCTGATATTCCTGCCATTCATTCTTCAAAAGAAAAACTCGATATGAGCATGAAATCAAAACTTCGCAGCCAAAATTGGTTTGGAAGACAAGGTAAAGATGGGTTCATCTATCGCGCCTGGATGAAGAACCAGGGAATTCCTGCCGACATGTTTGAGGGCAAGCCTGTTATTGGAATTTGTAATACGTGGAGTGAGCTCACTCCCTGCAACGCACACTTTCGCGACCTGGCCGAAGCCGTAAAAAAAGGTGTACTTGAAGCCGGTGGCTTTCCCGTAGAATTTCCTGTGATGTCGTTGGGAGAAACATTGATCAAACCTACTGCTATGCTGTATCGGAATCTTGCTAGCATGGATGTCGAGGAATCCATACGCGCCAACCCGATAGATGGTGTCGTGTTGCTTTGCGGTTGTGATAAAACAACTCCATCTCTGGTAATGGGCGCCTGCAGTGTGAACCTTCCAACACTGGTCATTTCCGGAGGCCCCATGTTGAAAGGGCACTGGAAAGGAAAAGACATTGGCACTTCTGATGTGTGGCGGTTTGATGCCGCCCACAAACTTGGTCAAATTACAGATCAGGAGTTTCTGGAAGCTGAAGCCTGCATGGCGCGCACGCAAGGGCACTGTGCCGTGATGGGAACTGCCTCAACCATGGCGGTGATGGTTGAAGCCTTGGGGCTGTCCCTGCCAAACAATGCATCGATTCCCGCAGCCGATGCCAGACGTAAAGTACTATCTCAACTTTCGGGCAGGCGCATTGTTGAAATGGTGAATGAAGATCTCACGCTCTCCAAAGTGCTTTCGCGCCAGGCGTTTGAAAACGCCATTATGATCAACGCTGCGATTGGAGGCTCTACCAATTTTGTAATCCATTTGTTAGCTATTGCTGGAAGAATTGGCATTGATCTTTGCCTTGATGATTTCGATAAGTTCTCACAACGGATTCCTTTGCTGGCAAATATTCAACCTTCCGGAGAAAATTATATGGAAGATCTGTATTACTCAGGCGGCTTACCGGCACTCATAAAAGAAATGAAATCGATCATACACCAGGATGCAATCACAGTGAATGGAAAAACCATTGGAGAAAATTGCGACAACGCTGAAGTGTACAACCGCACGATCATTGGCACCATGCAGAAACCATTTAAGTCTGAATCGGGAATTGTGGTACTGAAGGGAAATCTTGCGCCCAATGGTGCAGTCTTAAAACCATCTGCGGCAAGTCCCGCTCTTTTAAAACACACCGGTAAGGCTGTCGTGTTCGAGAACATTGAAGATTATCATGCTCGTATTGATGATCCTCATTTAGAGATTGACGCAAGCAGTGTTATGGTTTTAAAAAACGTGGGGCCGAAAGGCTACCCCGGCATGGCAGAAGTTGGAAACATGGCCTTACCAAAAAAATTACTAGAGCAAGGAGTTACTGACATGGTGCGTATTTCGGATGGAAGAATGAGTGGCACCGGATTTGGCACAGTGGTATTGCATGTTTCTCCGGAAGCTGCCGTAGGTGGTGTTTTAGCCCTGGTAAAAAATGGCGATGTCATCATCTTAGACGTGCACAATCGATCATTACACCTGAACGTGTCTGAAGAAGAACTAGCCATCCGAAGAAAAGCATGGACCCCAACAGAACCCATCCAGCCGCGCGGTTACGTACATTTATATCAAACACACGTAGAGCAAGCACACCTGGGTGCCGACATGGATTTTTTGAGAGGCAATTCAGGAAGCAAAGTATCCAGGGATTCGCACTAACTAAGCTCATGTAAATATCCATACCGCACAAGCTCGTGATCACTTTGTATAGGATAAGTCTGGCCGTTGGCCAACACATATAGTCTATCTGAGATGCTTTTGACATGCCTGTAAAGATGATCGCTGATGATAATTCCTTTCTTTTCTTTTTCCTTCAAGATTAATGATTTCAAAGTCTCGATGTGAATCGGCATGATGCCTGTGAATGGCTCATCAAGAATGCAAAAAGGTTTATTGCCTAGCAAGATCAGTAATGACTCCACCAGGCGAAGGCTTCCACCGGAGCATTCGATTGGATTGAGATCCAGGCAATCGCTGACAAACGGGAGGATGTCTGTCAATTGTTTGGGGTCTATTTCAAAACATTCAATGGCATCCCTGACTTTAAGATGCAGGGGGATTAAATTCTCCTGCGGCAAATAACCAATCATTTTACTGAGGCGCTTATCTGGTAACCATTGCTTGTCAATCCTCACCGATTTAAAACTACAATTCATACTACCAAATACAATCTTCATCAGGCAGGATTTTCCAGCACCATTTCTTCCCAGAAGCCCTACTACTTCGCCTGTGCTGCAGCGCATTGAAACGCTTGAAAGGATTTTTCGAAATCCAAATTCTAATTCTACGCCATCAAATTCGAGCACGGATTTCATAAGAAAATAAAAAAGGTGAGCATAAGCATCACTACCCAGAAGAGCATGTCCATTAAAAATGCCAGAGCTAGCAAATTGATTTTGGAGAACCCCAGATTTTGAAAGAAGTAAAACTGCTGTGACCTGAACATGTTAATGTAAATGCCAATTAACACAGAGGTTACAACCTTACCAGGTAGAAGAGCCGCGATAAAAGAAAGAGATTGAGATTGTGCAAAAAACAGGCAATTAATGATGTTAATCACCAGGCATGGAAGGTAAAATCCCTTTAGAAACAGAAATACAATTTTCATGACGACCGATGAAAAGCAAAGACTGTGCCTTCATTACTTGAAGATCAATCCTTGCCATTTTAAAGATCAATCAGTCGTTTTGGAAAAGTAAAAGTACCGTTGACGCAAGCGAATCAATGAAACACCTGTATGATTATTCCATGGCAAGCTTAACTTCTTTCAATTGCTTCTCGCGAATTTTGAATTCTTCGATGTCGATAAGAGTAAGGTATTTTCGAATCAGCTCCTCGTCAAATTCTGCTTTATGATTTATTTTATCGAGAAGCGAACGCTGCTGCTCAAGCAGTTCTAAATATACGCGCTGAAAATGGCCGAGTGAGTTATTGTTTCCATTTTTAATTTCTTCGGCTCCCCTGTTAAAAAATGCAACATCCAACTTCATCCGTGAATGAAGATTGGTAAGATGTTCGTTCGCTTTTAGATCCTCCGCATATTTTGCTTCCAGGTACTGAAGTGAGGCATGCGCCATTTTCTTTTGGATGATTATCTCCTGTTCTTCTTCTGTCAACGTCTCAAATTTGCTGGTAGGCTTCACGGTTCGAATCAGCCAGGGAAGGGTAAGCCCCTGCACTACCAACGTTACGAGAATCACGATGAAAGTGATGAACAAAATAAGATTGCGATACGGAAAGGGATGCCCTTCTTGCGCCAGCACCGGGATGGAGAGTGCTGCAGCCAGTGACACCACTCCACGCATTCCCGACCACCCAAAGATCACAGGAATTTTCCAACCTGGATTTCGATC
Organism: uncultured Ohtaekwangia sp.; assembly: GCA_964571345.1. Classification (GTDB taxonomy): domain Bacteria; phylum Bacteroidota; class Bacteroidia; order Cytophagales; family Cyclobacteriaceae; genus ELB16-189. Next base: position 3,273 of record CAZNCO010000102.1, on the reverse strand, counting down.
GGCAACGGTAATGAATCGTCCCATGAATCGTGTAAACAACGCGGCACCCAGTGTACTTAACATCCTCGCGATAATCAGCACCAGCGAAATAGCAACACCATACCAAATCGCCATACCCAGACTTACTTCTTCCACCTGGCGAGTGATCGAAGGTAGCTGAAGACCAATCAATAAAAAAACAACGCCATTCAAAACAAAACCAATGGTTGACCACACATTCGAACCTTGCACGCGCCCTTGATACGTAAGCATCTTTTGACGCTGACTGGAAAGCAATAGGCCACCTGACACAACTGCCAATACACCTGAAAAATGAAAGCGCTCCGCAAAATAATACATGCAATAAGGAGCTACGAAACTCAACACAATTTCAATACTCGGGGTAGTGGGCAGCCAGCGATGGATAGCATAAAAGATCAACCCAATCGCCACGCCAATCAAAGTGCCCATGAGAATCACGAGGAAGAAACTCCCCACTGCTTCAGAAAAGTGAAACTGCCCGGTGATCACGGCTACCAAAGCAAAACGAAAGACAATGAGTGACGCAGCATCGTTCAACAAACTCTCACCTTCGGATACACTCACCAGTATCCGGGGTGCATTCACTTGCCGCATGACAGCGGATGCTGAGATCGCATCGGGTGGCGACACAATACCTCCCAACAGAAAGCCAAGGGCCAGCGTAAACCCGGGTATCAACAGTGTTGACGAGAAGGCCACCACACACGAAGTAAGAATAACAATCGGGAAGGCGAAACTCATGATCACACGCTTCCATCTCCAAAACTCTTTCCACGATGTTTGCCATGCAGATTCGTATAACAAAGGAGGAAGAAAAATAAAGAAGATCAAGTCAGGATCGATGATGATATCAGAAAACGTACTGGTAAAGCTCAAAGCCAATCCGCCCAGCACTAATACAATCGGATACGCGATCCGAAGTTTGTTGGCAATCATCACGAGAGCAAGAATGATCAGGATTAAATAAACGTATTGAATAAATATGGTTTGCATGAATTGAATTTGAATTTAAAAATAACAAAAAGGCAGAGTTTGGATGCCGAAGTCTTCAGATAGTAAAACCACTCCAGGTGGTCAACAAAACAAACTCAAAATAATAACTCCAATGCTGTATGAGTATAATCCTCAAGTGTGAACAACACATTCTTATTCCTTAGTTCATCTGAACTATGATAGGAGGTAATGCCAATTGCTTTCATTCCTGCGCGCGCGGCTGCTTCTATACCTTTAGGCGCATCTTCAAATACAATGCAATACTCGGGTGCCACTCCCAGGCGGCTAGCGGCTTTAAGAAATACTTCAGGATTGGGCTTGCTTTCAACTACATCATCAGGACCGATTACCACCGGGAAATAGCTTCTTAGTTGTAAGTTATCCAATACAAAGTCAATATTGCCAACGGGTGCAGCTGTTCCGATCGCCAACGCAATGTTATTTGATCGGGCACGATCGAGCAGCGCATGTAGTCCATCGATTAACTTCAAGTGCGGTAGAAATTCTGCGCGGTAGCGACTTTCTTTTTCAATGCTGATCGCATCAACCTCCTTCCTCGAAAATTTACCCATACCAAAAACACGATCAAACATTTCGGTGGCCGTTCCATACAATTGATGCCGTACTTGCTCCGCTGTTAGTGGGGCTTTTAATTGATTGACCAGAACATTATACCATGCCAGTTCATGATAGTGCATGTCATTGATCATCGTACCGTTCATATCAAAAATAAAAGCGCGATAAGGAGCCATACTTGTGGGCAAATGGTCGGTTTACAATAATTTAGTTCGGTCACTTGATTTTCATTCCCGGTATCAGCGGCACTGTCTCCGCCAACTCCAGCGACTTCACCATGTCTTTCGTTCCGTTCTTATACTTTAAGAAATGTGCCGTCTTCAAGTGCGATTGGTATGCATCCTTGTTTGCGTAGATTTCTAAAATGGTGATATGGTTTGGATTCTCTTTTTCTGACATTGCATACAACGTAATCACTCCGGGTTCATGTTTTAAAGATGCTTCGATTTCCTCTTTCAAAATAGTTTTGTAATGGTCGAGCTGCGCTGGATCAATTACCAGTTTCGCCAGGCGTACCATCTGAGTGTTATCCTGAGCATTTACATGAGCAAGGGAAAATAACATCATTCCTGCCATAATCATTGGAAGCAATTTGCGGGCATTCAAGCTACTACGTTTCATCTATCATCGGTTTTAAAATCGAAAATTTTATGTAAAGTTAACTTAACCGGGGTGGTAAACCTGCCATCGTCAAACAAAAACCAAATTCAGATAATGTAGTAATTCAACCTACGCGAAAGCCTTGGTTTATTTAAAGCTAACCGAAAAAACAGCAGTCTGTCGGCTATACTGTGCAAAAATCTACTCCAGTAACTATTTTTAATGTTCGAACTTCAACTTATGCAATCGCCCGAGGCAAAGTACACCAAAAACGTAAATCTTTACCTGGCGATTCCATTCCCTTAACCTAAAATTATATTACAAATGAAAAAGATTGTCAACCTAGCTTTCATAATTTTATTGGCTACCGTATCAAGCCATGCTCAAATCGATATGGGTGATGCCGAGCTGAACGGCTGGCTCGCAAGCATTGTTAAGAATGCGAAAGTTAATTTCAGTGGATTTCGCCACAACGTGATCGCCAACTATGGTGTCACCAACAACCGCTACGATTATCTTGAAACTTTCATGACAGTGGGTGATATCTACATGGCCGTAGAAATCACAAAAGTGTCGAAGAAATCTCTTGATGATGTGATCACCTCCTTCAAGGCAAACAAAGCCAAAGGCTGGGGTGCGATAGCAAAAGACTTTGGAGTAGCTCCGGGATCTTCTTCTTTTGAGGCGCTGAAAGATCATGCCTACAAAATGGCTAATGGCACAGAGCGGCCTAAACCAAAACCTGTAGTTGCAAGTAAGCCCGCTGCAAAACCTGCCACCAAGTCTACAAAGTCGAAGCAAACGACTACCAAATCGAAGACAACATCGACCAAATCGAAAACCAGCACCACTAAACCCAAGACCAGCACAACAAAACCCAAGACTAAATCATAATTGGTGACTTAAACGCTTCGGGAAAAGTCAGCGCATGCTGGCTTTTCCCTTTTATAAGCGTTCTCAAAAAATAAATATGGAGAAACAGGAATAGAGGCTGCCGATTTCTAGTCTAAGGGCTCAGCGGAAAACAACCTGCGTTAATCGTAACCTCTTGAAGCCTCTCCTACTCTTTTACTGTCTTGTAGC